>JBQGDD010000235.1:0-9897 GCA_052038845.1 Dyadobacter sp.
CGAGTTTAACGATAGCCTTAGGTGCACTGCCTATAGCCATGTCCCTTGGTGCTGCTTCTGCAAGTAGGGTAGGGATGGGTGTTGTAATTGTGGGAGGTACTATCTTCTCTTTAATACTTACGCTGTTTGTTATCCCTGCAATATATTTTATGTGGTCGAGGCAAAGGAAGCATCGTCCTGAATTTGACACTATAGAAAATAAGTAAAGCCAGTATCAATGAACTTTAGGATATTTATTTTAATGCTTCTTTCTTTTTTTAATACTGTAGCCCAAGAGATGCTTACCGTAGAAGAGGCTGTTGCTATTGCGCTTGAAAATAATTATGATATAAAGCTGGCGGCTAATGACCTGAAAATCGATGAACAGAATGTAAGCCTTGCCAATGCGGGCATATTGCCAAGTCTTACCGGTAATTTTAATCAGGATAACAGGATACAGGATTCGCGACAGGTACGTGCTGACGGAACGATACAGGAGCTTGACGGTGCATTAAATAATACGCTTAACTACGGGGTAAACTTAGGCTGGACTATATTTGACGGTTTCCGGATGTTTGCACGTTATGACCAGTTGAAAGCTATTGAAAGGCTTGGTGAAACCGAATTAAAACTCACAGTGCTTACAAGGGTAAGTGATGTAATGGTAACCTATTATGACCTTGTACAGCAACAGCAAATGCTTAGGGCGCTTGATACTGCTATTGTAATATCAAAACAGCGTGTTACAGTGGAAGATAACCGCTTTACAATAGGCAAAGCCGCCAAACTTGAAGTACTGAATGCTAAGGTTGACCTTAATACAGACCAGACAAACTTATTAAGGCAGAAGGAATTGTATGAAAATACAAAAACGTACCTTAATGAACTTATGGCAAGGGATCTTACTACCCAGTTTGCGGTTGACGAAAATGTAAGCATTGATGCTGAATTAAAGCTGGGCGATCTTTTATCGCTTGCAGAAGCACAAAATCCGCAGGTGCAGATAGCTTTAATTAATAAGCGTATTGCAGAGTTTAATCTTAAACAGGTACGGTCAGCACGCTATCCGCAGTTAAGGGTTACTACAGGTTATCTTATTACCGAAACAGAATCGAGCCTTGGTTTTGCCAGAGAATCGTCCGGCAGGGGTTTCAGTTATGGCATTGGGGCTACAATAAATATTTTTAACGGCTTTTTACAAACCCGTAACGAGCGGATTGCAAAGGTACAGATAGACAGTTCAGAGCTGTTGGCAAAGCAACAATTACAGTCAGTAAACGCTCAGTTAATTGCTGCGTATCAAACCTATCTTACCAACCTCGAATTAGTAGAGCTTGAGGCAACAAATGAAGATATTGCAAAACAGAACCTTGACATTACACTCGAAAAATTCAGGATAGGTACAGTGCCAACAATAGAAGTAAGAACTGCACAGCTAAATTATATAAACGCTAAAGCGCGAAATAGTTCAGCCCAGTTTCAGGCAAAAATTTCAGAAGTTACTTTAAGGGAGCTTGCAGGTAATATTGAGCTATAAAAAACGGCAAACCATGTTGCCGTTTTTTAGTATGTTTTACTGTTTATATTGAAGTTATCTTTTTAAGCCCGGCAATGGTTTCTACAGGGTTATGTGCTTTAAATACATAATTTCCTGCTACCAGTACATCTGCCCCGGCTTCTGTTAACTGTTTTGCATTTTTATCGGTAACGCCACCATCTATCTCAATTAGTGTAGAAGCCCCGTTGCGGGTAATAATCTCTTTTAGCTGTTTTATTTTATCGTATGTTTTTTCAATAAAGCTCTGCCCCCCAAACCCCGGGTTCACGCTCATAAGGCATACAAGGTCAATGTCATTAATAACATCTTCAAGCAGGCTCACATTGGTGTGCGGGTTAACTGCTACCCCTGCCTTCATTCCTTCTGCTTTTATAGCCTGTAAGGTGCGATGCAGGTGAGTACACGCCTCTATGTGTACAGTAAGGTTATCAGCACCAAGCTGTGCAAATGTTTTAATGTACTGGTCAGGGTTTACTATCATTAAATGTACATCGATAGTTTTTTTAGCGTGTTTGGCAATAGCTTCGAGTACCGGCATACCAAAAGATATATTTGGTACAAAAACGCCATCCATAATATCTATATGAAACCAGTCGGCTTCGCTGGAGTTAACCATTTCAATATCACGTTGCAGGTTAGCAAAGTCTGCTGCAAGTACAGACGGAGCTATTAAAGTATTTTTCATCTTTTAAAGTTGTTGTGTTGAATTTTGCGCAAAGATAGCTGTAAAGTTAAAGAGATACAAAACAGCGGACTGATAAAGTCAGGATTACATGATTTTGATAAGATAATTTTTAATAAAATTACCAGCTTATACAATTTAACAAGTGATACTGCGTTACAGATGTAAGATTTCCATATTTAATTATTTTGAGTTAGTAAATTACGGAAAGCTATATAAAAGAAAAACTCCGGTAATCAGCCGGAGTTCAATCATCAATCAAAAAACGAACAGTTATTGAACTGTTTGCAAGTTATATATTGTTAATTCGTTAAAAAAGCATATTTAGGCTGGCAAAATACAAATTTTATTCAAAAAATAAAACATTGGCGTTTATTTTCCGCTATTTATAATTATCCAAGATAGGTTTTAAGTATTTTACTGCGAGAAGTGTGTTTTAACCTCCTGATAGCCTTTTCTTTAATTTGCCTTACACGCTCGCGGGTAAGGTCAAAAGTTTCGCCTATTTCTTCCAGTGTCATTGGGTGCTGGTCGCCTAAACCAAAGTATAAACGCACAACATCTGCCTCACGTGGTGTAAGGGTTTCAAGGGCACGCTCAATTTCTGTACGAAGTGACTCATGTATAAGCTCACGGTCAGGGTTTGGCGATTCTCCTGAACGAAGTACATCATAAAGGTTAGAATCTTCCCCTTCTACAAGCGGCGCATCCATAGAAAGGTGGCGGCCTGAGTTTTTCATACTCTCCTTAACATCATTAACAGTCATGTCAAGCTCTTTGGCAATTTCTTCTGCCGAAGGAGCACGCTCATTACTTTGCTCGAGTAAGGCATACATCTTATTAATCTTGTTTATAGAGCCAATTTTATTAAGCGGCAAACGCACTATACGCGACTGTTCTGCCAGTGCCTGTAAGATAGACTGACGAATCCACCAAACGGCATACGATATAAATTTAAAACCACGTGTTTCGTCAAAACGCTGTGCGGCTTTAATAAGTCCCAGATTTCCTTCATTAATAAGGTCGGGAAGTGTAAGTCCTTGATTTTGGTACTGTTTTGCTACCGATACTACGAAACGAAGGTTAGCTTTTGTAAGTTTTTCAAGAGCTCTCTGGTCTCCTGCTTTTATGCGTTGAGCTAATTCTACCTCCTCATCCGCTGTAATCAAATCTACTTTTCCAATCTCCTGAAGGTATTTGTCTAATGAAGCAGTTTCCCTGTTGGTTACCTGCTTGGTAATTTTAAGCTGTCTCATGTATAGATATCGTGAATTTAAGTATTCAGGTAGTTATACGTAGCGGGTTGCAAAAAAGTTACATTAAATTAATAAATAATACAGTTAAAGTTTTAAAACGTTCTTTGTGTGTTACTTATATGTTATAGATAAAAATCCTGCTACGGTAAAGTAGCAGGATTGTATGTAAGATACGAAAGTTACCTATGATTCTTTAGAATCGTTGTTTTCGCTGTTATCTCTCGGTGGCCTTGAGTCACCATCTCTTGATGGTCTCCTGTCGTCCCTGTTTCTTGAGTTTCTGTCGTCCCTGCCACGGTTGTTGTTATCCCTTGGACCACGGTCTTCGCGTGGTGGTCGGTTTTCATCCCTTGGAGGTCTTGGCAAAAGTGCTTTTCTTGAAACTTTCTCTTTTCTTGTTTTAGGGTCTATGCCAATGTATTTTACATCAAACACATCGCCCATATTAACAACGTCAGTTACATTTTCAGTTCGCTCCCATGCCAGTTCAGATACATGAAGCAGTACTTCATTACCCGGTGCGTCCATATATTCTACAACAGCACCAAAGTCAAGCATTTTTATCACTTTAACCGAGTAGGTTTCCCCTACCTGTGGTTTGAATATGATAGAATCAATTTTACGAAGTACCATATCAATTCCGTCAGGATCTGTACCTAAAATTTCAACTTCACCCTGCTCGTCAACTTCATTAATAACTATAGTAGTACCAGATGCTTTTTGCAGTTCCTGTATAACTTTACCACCTGGGCCTATAAGCGCGCCTATAAATGCTCCCGGAATAGTAACTTTAATAATTTTTGGAGAATGTTTTTTAACGTCTTCTCTTGGTGCTGCAATAACTTCTGTAAGCTTGCCAAGTATATGAAGGCGTCCTTCACGAGCTTGGTCAAGCGCTTTTTCCATTATTTCATAAGCAAGACCTTCAATTTTTATATCCATCTGGCAGGCGGTAATACCGTCAGCCGTACCGGTTACTTTAAAGTCCATATCACCAAGGTGGTCTTCATCACCAAGAATATCAGAAAGTACAGCCCATCTTCCGGTTTTTTCGTCAGAGATTAATCCCATAGCGATACCCGAAACAGGTTTTTTCATCTGTACACCTGCATCCATAAGTGCAAGTGTACCTGCACATACTGTAGCCATAGATGATGAACCGTTAGATTCTAAAACCTCAGATACTATACGGATAGTATAAGGATTCTCGGCAGGTATCATGTTTTTAAGCGCACGCTGTGCAAGGTTACCATGCCCAACTTCTCGCCTTGATGTACCTCTTAGCGGTTTTGCCTCTCCGGTAGAGAAAGGAGGGAAGTTATAGTGCAGGTAGAATTTTTCTTCACCCTGCTCTGTAGGTAGGTCTATTACATTAGCTTCTCTTGAAGTTCCAAGGGTAACTGTTGCTAACGCCTGGGTTTCTCCTCTTGTAAATAATGCTGAACCGTGTACAGAAGGTAAATAATCTACCTCACACCAAATAGGGCGTATCTCGTTAGTTTTCCTTCCGTCAAGGCGCAGGCCAAGATCAAGGATAACATTACGTACAGCCTCTTTTTGTGTTTTAGAAAGGTATTTGCTTATAAGGTCGCCATTTTCAAGCAGCTCCTCTTCGGTAAATGCTTCTTTAACTTCTTCTTTTATTAAAGAGAATTTTTCTGAACGCTCATGCTTTGCAGAGCTTTCCTGTGCTATGGCAAAATACTTATCATAAGAAAGTTCGCGAACTTTAGCATATACCGCCTCGTCGTTTCTTTCTTCCTCATACGTTCTTCTTTCTTTACCAACAGCAGCTTTAAGTTTCTCCTGTGCAGCTATCTGTACTTTAATGGCATCATGTGCAAATTTAATTGCCTCTACCATTTCTTTTTCAGATATTTCTTTCATTTCACCCTCAACCATGGCAATAGAATCCATAGAAGCTCCAATCATCATGTCGATGTCAGACTTCTCAAGATCTGCCTTGCTTGGGTTAATTACAAATTTTCCGTCTATCCTCGCTACACGAACCTCAGAGATAAGTGTGCTGAATGGAGCATCGGAAACAGCAAGTGCTGCAGATGCCGCAAGTCCTGCCAATGCATCGGGCATTACCTCATCATCATGAGACATTAGCTGTATCATTACCTGCGTTTCGGCATGGTAATCACTTGGGAACAAGGGGCGCAAAACACGGTCTACTAACCTCATGGTTAATACCTCGCTGTCGCTTGGCCTTGCCTCACGCTTAAAAAAACCTCCGGGGAAACGCCCTGCAGCCGCAAATTTTTCGCGGTAATCTACAGTTAGCGGTAAAAAGTCAATACCCGGGCTGGCAGACTTAGCTGATACTACTGTAGCAAGCAGCATGGCGTTACCCATTTGCACTACTACGGCACCGTCTGCCTGTTTTGCCAGTTTTCCAGTTTCGATCGAGATGCTTCGTCCATCTCCCAGATCGATAATTTCTCTGGTTACGTTTGGAATCATAAATTCTAAATACTTTGATTAAACAATGGGTTGTAGTTGTGTTGTAGTTGTTGTTGTGTGTAGTTGTTTACCCAATGAAAAACCAAAACTTTTTATGCAATATGTAAAAACAAAAAGAGGCGCGCGGGCACCTCTTTTCATCTCGATTATTTTCTGATGTTAAGTTCTTTGATAATCTCACGATATCTGTTGATCTCTTTTTTCTTAAGGTAATCAAGCAGACTTCTTCTTTTACCTACCAGCTTTACAAGAGAACGCTCTGTATTGAAATCATGACGATTTTTTTTAAGGTGCTCAGTAAGGTGGTTGATCCTGAATGTGAATAACGCGATTTGCCCTTCAGCCGAACCTGTGTTGGTTGCAGACTTACCGTGTTTTTCGAAAATTTCCTGTTTAACTTCTTTAGTTAAGTACATGCTAATATTATTTAAATGATTATTATGTATAATCAGGGTAGTCCTGATTGCGTGCAAAGGTAATCATATTTTTTTAAATTTAAAGTCTAAAGTCTAAAGTTTTTAAAGTAAGAGTGCAAAAGTGTTGTATTGCTGTCAACTTTCAGCTTTATGACTTTCAACTTTCTGACTTAAAACAGTTTCGCTACTTCTGCATTTACAAATTCAAGAAAACGCTCGTCAAGGTCGGTAAAGGCATCAATAACTTCAGAGTCAATGTCAATTTGCCCTATGTTTTCACCGTTTACAAAAAGCGGTATTACAATTTCAGACTTTACTGTTATGCTGCATGCAATATAATTATCCTGTGCGGTAACATCGGGTACTACAAAGTTTTGGTTAGATACTGCTACCTGCCCGCAGATGCCCTTGCCAAAGGGTATAACAGTATGGTCTGTAGGTGTGCCGGCATAAGGGCCGAGTATAAGCTCTTCTTTATCGCCGTTTCTAAAATAAAACCCTACCCAGTCATAATAATCAATATTATCTTTTAGCAGGTGGCATACCTGTAGTATTTTTTCGTCACGCAATGTATTGTCGTGGTGTAATATATCGGTTACTTTAGGCTTTAATTCTTCAAATGTCATCTTTATATTTCTTTTACAGCAAAAGTATTTAAACAGTTGCTATTTTACTATTTTTGTTAAAAATAATTGTTGATGAGCATAGTTAAAAATAACAGGCCTTTTTTTCTGTTTCTTTTAAAATTTGGGCTTAGTTACCTTTTACTGTCGGTTATATATTGGTTTTACCTTAACCAGTTTGATACTGAAAATCATGAACCCGACAGCATGACTGCTATGGTGGCAAAACAGGCTAAAGATGTAGTGCTGCTGTTTGGCGATGAAGCTGAAATAAAACCCCACCCTAAAGAGGCATCTTATGTTTTTTACATAAAAAATAAAAGTGTTGCAAGAATTGTAGAGGGCTGTAATGCGGTAAGTGTAATGATACTGTTTGTGGCTTTTATTATAGCTTTCTCTACCACATTTAAAAGAACGTTTTTATACATAGTATCGGGTATACTTATTATACATATACTTAATGTTATTAGGGTAGGCTTGCTTAGCCTTGGTTTTTACTATTACCCGGATTATAAAGATGTATTGCACGATATTCTTTTTCCGCTATTTATATATGGGGTAGTATTTACATTATGGGTAGCATGGGTAATAAAATTTTCTGGCAATGCAAAAAAAACTATTTCTAAGTAAAAAGGATATGGCAGGCATACTGCTGCTTTTAATTCTCCTGGTTGCTGTAAGGCTTTTTCAGGAAAACCTGTTTTATGACCCCTTACTGCCTTTTTTTAAAACTGAAAACAAGGTTTTACCGGATTACAGCAGTTTTAAACTTTTTGCAGGGCTTGCCTTCAGGTATTTTTTAAACAGTATTTTTTCTCTGGCAATAATTTACCTTGCTTTTAAAGACAGGGGTATAGTACGGCTTGCAGCAATTTTATATGGCTTGTTTTTTGTAGTGTTTATTACAGCATTTTTTATAATAATTAATACAGATGATGTAAACCTGCTGCTGTTATTTTACATCAGGAGGTTTTTAATACAGCCCTTATTTTTAATACTTTTTCTTCCTGCTTTTTATTACCAAAAGATAATGAAATGATTTTTGTTACGGCAATAAGTTGATTTTAAGCAGGAAATGTATAATTTTGCATAGCAATGAAATTTAATAAGCACATAAGCATTCTTTTAACGCTGCTCCTTTTAGTGTCTAATATGGGGCTTGCGCTTAATGTGCATTACTGTAAAGGTGAAATATCTGATGTGTCTTTTTCATATAAACAAAAAGAACCATGTGATAGCCATAAATTACCGGAATCAAAATCTTGCTGCGCCTCTGATGGTAATAATCATAAAGAGTGCTGTAAAGATGATGTTGTAAAACTTAAAGACAAAAATACATCTGACAACATAATTGTTAAGTCACTGCAATTAGACCTTAATGTATTTTGTGCTATAAACGAGTGGAAGCCTTTTCAGGAGTTTTATACTGCACAGATTGTTATAAAAGATACACCTTCTTTTTATTGCGAGGCAAATGCGCCGCCGCTTTTCAAGCTGTACTGCAGCTACATTCTCTATGCCTGATTTTAATGTTTGAATTTTTATCTCCCATAGTAGCGGGAGCTGATAATTAATAACATTAAAATTTTATACATGAATAAATATCTTTTTATTATTTCATTCCTGTGTGGTATTGCTGTACACGCGCAGGATAATTTGAATGGTAAAGTACTTGATGAGCAGGGGCAGCCCCTGCCCGGAGCGAGTGTTAGCTGGCTCAATACAAACATATATACTTCTACTATAGAGGATGGTACATTTTCTTTACCCTACTCACAGCAATACAGCGAACTTTTAATTAGCTATATAGGCTACACTACAGATACTTTAACAGTTAGTAAACCGGAGTATTTGAACTCCCCGCAATTTATTACTCATAGAATGACGCTGTCTGATGGTAATGAATTAAATGAAGTTGTAGTAGATAAAACAAGGAAAAGCCTCGAGAGGTCTCAGGTAAGTGCAGCGAATGTAAGCAAAATGGGAAGCAAAGAACTGCTTAAAGCAGCCTGTTGTAACATTGCCGAGAGTTTTGAAACCAACCCGTCCATAGATGTCAACTTTTCTGATGCGCTAACAGGGGCAAGGCAGATACGTATGTTGGGGTTGAACAGTCCGTATCTCCTTATAGCAGAAGAAAATATACCTTCGGTACGTGGCGCATCACAGGCATACGGACTCACTTTTGTACCGGGTACATGGGTAGAAAGTATACAGATAACCAAAGGAGCAGGCTCTGTTATTAATGGCTATGAGAGTATATCAGGGCAGATAAACTATGAACTGTTGAAGCCTGTAGATGATATACCCTTTTTCCTTAATGTATATGGCGATATGGGCAGCCGTTTTGAGGTAAACACCCACTTCAATAAAAAACTTTCAGAAAAGTGGAGCAGCAGTCTTTTTGTACATGGTAATACCAGGGTAGGCAAAAATGACATGAATAATGATGGTTTTTTGGATAATCCGCTGGCAAAGCAGATAAATGTAATGAACCGCTGGCAATATACCGATGCAGAAAAGGGCTGGGTGAGTTTTATTAACCTGCGCTACATGCGCGATGAAAAGCAAACCGGCGAGCTGGATTTTGACCCTGCACGTGACAGGATGACCACCAACCACTGGGGTTCTGAAATTAATACTGATAAGCTGGATGTTTCTGCAAAGCTGGGGTATGTTTTTCCTGATATGCCTTTTCAGAGTATTGGTGTACAGACGTCGTTTAACTGGCACAACCAGGAATCGTATTTTGGGTTAAGGGAATATAATATTGAGCAGAAAAGTTTTTACTCAAACCTTATATTCAGTTCTATCATCAATAATACGATGAATAAGTTTTCTACAGGTATCAATGTTACGTATGACGATTATTCAGAATTTGTAGGGCTTACGGCATTCTCAGGAGTTACCGATT
>JBQGDD010000236.1:0-6963 GCA_052038845.1 Dyadobacter sp.
ATCAGAATTTTCGCTTTCATTGACAATACAAGGTACTTTATATCCAGCTAGTTCAAAGTTAATTTCAATAGGTACTCTGGATTTATCTGAAAGGTTAAAAAGGTAGTTTATATCAATTGTTCTGTAAAAAATAGTATAACCAGCTATTGTATCAGAATTTTTTACATCTGATTTTACCTCACCATTTGTTATTAAAAATATGTTTACTCTGGTTAGATATTCTTTAACCTCAGGAACATTAGCAAGAGTTTGAGCAAGATCAAATATTTCAGAACTTTCCTCTATTTCGTTCACATAATCTTTGTAAATAGCATTTCTGAAGAATTTTACTGCTCTTTCAATTGTTTTGTCTGCATCACCCTTTGTAACACTTTGAATGGTGGAATCACCATTGTATATAGTTACAAACAAATCGAGTGTTTCGTAATTTTCATAAAGTGAGTAACCATTAATTTTATGTTCAACACCTCTTTTACTAATCTTTTCGTCAAAGCAAACTCGATAATTTTCTGTTTCTCCTGCTTCGGATAAATACGATAGGGCTAACTCTGTAAAAATCTGTTCTGGATTTGTTCCTTCTTCTTCCGAGATTAGACTTGAGTTAATTTCTTCTTGAAGGTCTATATAGAACTTTTGTAATTCTTTGTTTTCCATAAAAATGTTATTGTATTTCTCCCAAAAGAGTTTGGTGGTTAATTCTCCATTCCTCTGATTCAGAAAGGACAATAGAATATCTCACATCTCCAACACCTATAGGGATTTGATTTTCAGTTATCCTTGGGAAATTACCCGTAACTCGGTATATATTTTCTTGACGAATAGTGTAACCTCTCTCATCATAAAGAGTTTTGTGAATATCATAATATCCAGATTCCAATAATTTCAGCTTAAATAGATTGGAAGCCATTGTGTTATCATTTAATAATTCCGAAACTTCGTCAATTAGTATATTCAATGGTTCACCGTTTCCCACTCTTACATCTAGCGAAAGATGAAATAAAAATATTTTTTCAATGATGGAATCGTCTAACTGTCTTTCACTCGTGATATGAATTTTTTGATGATTGTTACCGTGTGTAGTTTTTACTTCAACTGCCCAGTTTGAGTATTGAAAATCTTGAACAGACTTTTCTGGGCCAAGCCAAGATTTAATACAATAGTTTTTATCCGAATTATTAGTCAGGAAAAATCGTAAAAAATAAATTTCACCGTAAAGCCCCCTTTGTGCTTCGTCTGATAAACCTTGTTTACCAACCTTTTCAAACAAAGACTGCCATTTAGCCAAACGCTCCAATAGTTTTTCTACTAAGGTTTGTTCTGTGGACACGTCTGATACTCCAAATATCAAATCTTCGCAAAGCGTAGAGAAAATATCTTTGTGCTGTTTGTTTAGTAAAAGAATTAGTAAAAATTTCTTCGATTTATCTCTTTCATCTGGTAGCGTTTCAATCTTGATATCTTTGAGTTTATTCCATTGGTTTTCATCAAATGGGAATGCTGCACTTATTCTAAATGCAATGCACCTTAATTTTTCTGGAGCTTTTAATGCAACAAAAACATCAGGCAGTACCTCTGCCGAATACCTCTTATAAAGTAAACCTGAATGATTGGAAGTATCACTCTCTAATCCAACCCAAATATTTTCAATCTTCGTCATCTCCATAATCTTCAAAATCTTCTTCAACCACATCAAATCTGTCTAGTAACTCCTCATTGACAGCATAAGATACTGGTGCGTTAAAATTACTTTTCGGGAAACTTATTGCATAACCTACAAATGGGTTGGTTCCTTTTGGTAGGGGATATTTTTCAAGACTTTCTTCTGGGTCGAGTAAATAGATTATTAATAATGGCTTACTTGGGTCTCTTAATTCATTTCTAACTATTTGTCCATTTGGATACATTGCTTCACCTTCTTTTTTTCTATGAAGATTTGTCAATTCCATTGCTCGTGATTTTTCAGCATCAGTAAAATCAATAAATTCGTCAGATGGACTTATTATATGAGATTTCCTTAAATAGTAAAGTTGTTCACTAGAATTCTTATCATCTTCTGTCCTTTTCCATTGACCGATAGAAACAGTATTACTACTAACGACAAAATGGGAGTTGTTTTTAGCATTTGGTTTAGACATTAAGGCAACTCTCCAATCGGTTAGTTCTCCATTTCGCAATTGAGTAGTAATGAACTGAATTATTTTCCTAGGTTCTGCTTTTTTAAGGTTTTCAACGGATTGAATTCCCTCAAAAAAGTTGATGACTTGTTCAGCTGGGATATCATACCAAACAAAAGCATTTGGTTTAGGAACAAAATTTGCTGGTAACCCTGATATAAATTTTTGAGTGTTCCTAAGGTTATTTTCTATAATCGAAATGTCTTTTTTAAACTCGTAAGATTCGACCAATCTTCCTGCCCAAGAAATCTGAACAGTTATGGCAGAACGCATTTTATTAGTTGCTGAGATTTGAAGAACTCCAGGGTGCGTTCTAACTTTTAGAGCATATTGTTCTGGCGTTGAACCTGCTACATCAGACATATAATCAAACTCTTCTCTTAGTTCTTCAGAGGCTTGCGTGATATGACAAAACCACTCATTCAATTCTCTACTCGTGAAAAGTCTGCATAAGTCAACATATCCACCTCTATAACCAAACCAACGCCCCATTTGCATAAGTGTGTCATACATTCTGGATGCTCTTAAATAGTAGCTAATAGATAGACCCTCTAAAGTTAATCCTCTGGAAAGTTTATTGCCTCCAACTGCAATTACGGAAAGTCCGTTTTTATGGTCGAAGTAGTCTAATGCTTCTCCTGAACCTCCGTGAATAGATTTTACTTCAATTCTTGAAGCGGCATCATTCAAATGCTGTAGAACTTCACTCCATTTATGAACCTGAATTTGAGAATCTAAATTTTTGAGTTCTGAATCAAGAATTTGTTGAGAAACAGAAACATAAGATTTATATCCGTTTTCATCCTGTTCAAATGTAGATTTTAATTCATCCAATATTACTGCATCATTTTGGTCGATTCCTCTTCGGTAATAAATGAATTGATTGGAAACTAATTCTGCGATATGGTCTTGCCAACGCATAAAACGGGAAACGTGGATAAGCATTGAGTTATGAACCGTTGTTTGCCCTCTCAATCTTCTAATAGCACAAGTGATTATAAAACAAAGAATAGCCTTTTTCAAAGATTCGGGTAAAGATGATGGTAATTGGTCATCTTTTTTATGTCTGTCAGGAACAAATCCACTGTAGTCATTTATCCTGTTTACTATAGGTAAAACTGTATTTGAGGCCTCATCTTCTTCTAATGGACTAAATCCAAATACTTTTTCTGGTCCAATATAGTTTGAAGGAGCTGGGATATTTTTTATAAAGTTCCTCGGGAATAAATTTTGGTCATCTAACGGAATAAAAATGTTAGCAAAAGGTGTAGCTGTATAACCAACATAAGCATTCTTTCCAAATAGATTTAGAATTTGAGTAATCCAGCCATTAATAGAACTTTGTCTTTCAGGGTCGTTTGAAATGTTAATAGAAGCATTGTCTGCTTCGTCATCTATAAGTAAGAGTGATTTATTACGAATTACTCGTCCTAATTCATTGTCTTCATTTGCTTGAGCAGCAAGCCATTGATGTATTCTTCTGAGTACGTGGGGATTTTTCTTTATTACTGCAACAATTGGTTCAGAAGTATTGAAGTTTAAACCTAGGGCATTTGCCGCTCCTTGAGTAAAATCACCTTTTTCAATGCTAGAAGTTAGAGAATGAGCAACAATAGGCGAACCAAAGTAGGGGTCGCCAACACCTATTTGAATACTTCTCTGGTCAAAAGCTCTTGTATGTTGCGTATCAAATCCTAAAAAACTTTCGTCAATTCTAAGTTGCGTTTGGCTTCTTAAATTATTATGAATTCCTGCCATAATAATTATTAATTTGAATCCAGAATCAGCAGCTTTACAAACGAGACCAGTATAATTTGCTGTTTTTACTGATTGAACTTGACCAACAACTAAACCTTTCTTATTTATTGTGATTTTTAGTGATGGGTCAAATAAATTATCAAGAATGCTATCTGTAAGTCTATCTAGCTTATTTATAACTTCTGGTGCAAAATTCTTTTCTATTTCGAGGTATTCTCTATATCTACCCCAAAAACCATTTGAAAAATCTAATTCAGCTCTTTTCTCATTTAACCAAGGTAAGTTTTCATCAGCTTTTTCAATTGACTTAAATTCATCTTGACGAATTGTATAAAGTTCTTCAATTCTTCTTATAAGCATTTCACGGTTTTCATTTATGAAATACTTCATTTTAAGCACTTCATCAACGGCATCTTCAATTTCTTCTCTTGTATAAGATGAGCTGTCAGATAGTAACTGTCGGATGTTCTTAATAGGGTCTTTTTTACTCATTGGTTAAAAATTCAATATATTCTGGATAGAAATTATATGGTTCAGTATTTAGAATTCTTGCTTTTGCTTTTTCAATTTAAAGACCACTTTCTACAAATCCGTTAAAAAGCTTTTGCATAGTTTCCTTTATAGCATTGTGGTCTATTCCTTCAAATGGTTGCCCGTGTGGTTTTTCATTTTCGCTTTCTTGAAGCGTGATTAAAGGCACAGGTATCGTTTCCTCAATGAACTGAATTACTTTTTCAATTTCTTTTTTTAAATCGCCTGCTTTAGAAAGCAATTCATTTAAAAGCGGGTGATTCCGATTTATTTTATAGAATCTTTTACCGTGCCTAGCTCTTTCTTCCCAAAACGGAAAATATTCATCCGATGCCAATTTTCTTTTAAGCACCTTGCCCTTGTGTCTATAAACCTCTACAGCTTGATTTCTAACATCTTTTGCTAGTACAAGAATTTGTTCACGGTAAATCGAAGGGGGTCTGGCGATAGATTTCTTGATGTCAATTTGCCAGTCATCATCAAAATTATTTGGTAAGTCAATTTGAATTCTACAAAGGTCATAATGTCCTTCTTTTTTAAAAAGACCAAGCCAATCGCCAGCAACTAACAATCTGCGATTTCTATAAACATAGAAACCTTGATGAGCTGTCCAACTATCTTTTGGACCTTTTCCATAATTATATTGTTCTGCTGAAAGTTTCGAACGGTGTGGCAGTACAAAACCTTTAATCTTTATTGAACCACCTTCTAATCTAGTTTCGGGTTTGCTTTGTAAATTATCTATTCCAATCATAAATGGATCCCAAGATTTTATTTCCCTCTCACGTAAATAGATTTTCAATCCTTCATCCATATACCTATGAAAAACCATAGATAAGTGAGATTTTACCGAATCCATTATTCCTAGAAACTTACTTCTAGCTTCTTCACTATCTTCTGAAGTATCCTTTGTAAGTCTATCCAAATCCCACCAAATTACGCAAGTGCCTGTCTCAACAGTTTCTATTTTCTTAGTCCAGCTTTCTTCGTTAGGAATGTATCTAATTAATTTCCATACTTTTTCTTGATTGACAAAGTCCAAATCCCAAGTCCAAAAAACAGGTTTGTAGCCTTTAGCTTTAGAAAAAACAGTAAATTTTCTTGATTGTGAAAATGAAGCCGTCTTTAAGCCTAAACCGAAACGACCTAAATCATCTCGATTTCTTTCATCTAATGGATTTTTGCTTCCTGGACGCATAGCTTGAATGAGTTGTTCATTATTCATCCCAGTGCCATCATCTAAAATAGACAATGTTGTGTTTGAACCTTTCCAATTGTAATCAATCCATATATTTTTCGCTCCAGCAGTAATAGAATTATCAATAATGTCAGCAATAGCAGTTTCAATAGAATAACCAATAGCACGAAAGGTTTCAATCATTGAGCTTGCTTCTGGTTCGGCAGAAGTTGATTGTATGTTGGTGTAGTCAATCATTACCTTTTAAGTGCTTTTAAAATTTCAAAGGCGATAGATTTAGCCATTAAAGGCGGTACAGCATTCCCAATTTGTTTAAAAGCGGCTGTTCTATTCGCTCCTTCCTTTTCTCCTTCAAAATAATAGTCATCTGGAAAAGATTGTAGTCGCGCTGCTTCTCTTACGCTGATTGATCTATTTTGCTTACTATCAGGATGAATATAATAATGGCCATCTTTGGCAATATGGGCGACTACTGTTTGCGAGTAGGGTAAGTCAGCAGCAACCACTTTAAACCTGTCAAAAAATGAAGTGCGATTTTGATGGGTCTTTAATCTTTCTGGTAAATCATTGTAGTTTAATCGTTCTTGCTTTTTATCCCATTTCTGTACAGCAATTTTGTATATTTCTTTATCTTGCTCTCTATGGGGCCTCGCAATATGTTGGGTTAAAATATCAATACCATTTCGTAAAGCTTGAGATTTTAAGTACTCGGTTGTTTCGGTTTTGTATTTCAAAAATCTGTCTACACCTTCACCAGCTTTTATCACTGGCAAATCGTCTAATAAATCTTTTACTAAATAATTGTTTTCAATTGAAATTTCTTCCAAATTTGGTAAACAAATCTTTTTGTTTTTTTGCCAACCTAGAATGATAATTCGTTTTCTATTTTGTAATACTCCAAAGTTTCTTGCTTCAAGTGTGTGTAGTTTTATTTGATAGCCTTTTTTGTTAAAAATCTTCTCCATCTCTTCAAGATAGTGACCCCCTTTAGCAGACTTTAACCCCAAAACATTTTCAAAAACGAACATATAAGGTTTATATCTTTCTAAGTATTCAGCATATTGAATAAAGAGGTAATTTCTTGGGTCACCCTCCATTTTAGTTTTAGACCGTGATCGCCCAACCAATGAATATGCTTGGCAAGGAGGTCCGCCAATAATTAAATCAACTTTTCTTTCTCCTAGGCTTTTCTTTATTTGCTGGTGTATAGTTTCATTGTGTTCATCTCCAATTGGAAGGTTAATAACAGCGTCCAAAATGTCTTTTGGAACACTTAAATATAATTGCTCACGAGTTATTTCC
>JBQGDD010000237.1:0-4610 GCA_052038845.1 Dyadobacter sp.
AGCCGCGCCGGGAACATCTTCATCTATAACAATCAACCTGTTAGTTTTAGCTACACTTTTTACAATATCATGGTTTATATCAAAAGGCAGTAATGACTGTACATCTATAATTTCTGCATCGATGCCTAGTTCCATAAGTTCTTTGGCAGCCTGCTCAACCAGTCGAAGTGTAGAGCCATAAGATACAAGGGTTATATCTTTACCTTCCCTTATTGTTTCCACAACACCTACAGGTGTTTTGATATCGCCAAGGTTAGTAGGCATTTTTTCTTTTAAACGGTAGCCGTTAAGGCATTCTATTATAAGTGCAGGTTCGTCAGTTTCTAATAAAGTGTTGTAAAAACCAGCTGCTTTAGTCATATTTCGGGGTACTAATACATGTATTCCCCTTATGGCATTAATAATCATACCCATTGGAGAGCCGGAATGCCATATACCCTCAAGCCTGTGCCCACGCGTTCTTATTATTAACGGAGCTTTTTGCCTACCTGCAGTACGGTATTGCAGTGTAGCAAGGTCATCGCTCATTATCTGTATTGCATATAAAAGATAATCCAGGTACTGAATTTCAGCAATTGGGCGTAGACCTCTCATAGCCATACCAATGCCCTGTCCTAAAATAGTAGCTTCACGTATTCCCGCATCGCAAACCCTGAAATCGCCATATTTTTCCTGCATTCCTTCAAGCCCCTGGTTAACATCGCCAATACCGCCACAGTCTTCTCCAAAAACAATAGTTTCAGGATGCCTGTCAAAAATAGCGTCAAAATTATCTCGGATAATTACCCTGCCATCTACATTTTCAGCTTCATCATTATACTCAGGTGTAACCTCCTTAACAGAAAATACATCTTTATCAGATTGCGAAAATAAATGCGAACTGAATTTAGGCTGTATTTTTTCTGTATATCTGGTTATCCATTTTGCCAGTTCCGTTTTACCGTTTTCCTTAACAATAAGCCTTAATACTTTACGGGCAGTTATTAGTATTTCTTTTCGTATAGGTTCTTTTATTGCAGAAAGTTCAGCAATATGCTTTTCTATAAAAACTTTATTTTCACTTTTTGATGCTATAGAAGACAGTAAAGAAACTAATTCTTTCTGCTCATTTTTCATTGGAGTGGTATATGCCGACCACGCTGCTTTTTTAGCATCAAGTACATCCTTTTTTGCCTGGCTGTCTATAGCCTCTAAAACATCTTCAGTTGCTATATCATTTTCAAGCATCCACTTTTTCATCTGCACTATACAGTCATATTCACTTTCCCACGATAGTCTGTCTGTATCTTTATAACGCTCATGAGAACCTGACGTAGAGTGGCCCTGTGGCTGTGTAAGCTGATACACATGAATTAATACTGGTATATGTTCTTCACGTGCTATAGAAGATGCCTTTTCATAAGCTGCAATAAGTTCAGGGTAGTTCCAGCCTTGTATAGTAATTATTTCATATCCCTTACTTTCTTCATCCCTTTGGAAACCTTTTAATATTTCAGAAATATTCTCTTTGGTAGTCTGGTGGCGGGCATGTACAGATATACCGTACTCATCATCCCAAACACTGATTACCATAGGAACCTGAAGCACTCCGGCTGCATTTATAGTTTCAAAAAACAAACCTTCAGATGTACTGGCATTGCCAATAGTACCCCAGGCTATTTCGTTACCATTTATAGAAAAATTAGTTTTATTTTCTATTCCGGATACATTCCTGTATATCTTAGAAGCCTGTGCAAGCCCTAAAAGCCTTGGCATTTGCCCGGCTGTAGGCGATATATCTGCGCTCGAATTTTTTTGCTGTGTAAGGTTTTTCCAGTTCCCTTTTTCATCAAGGCTGTGCGTTGCAAAGTGCCCGCCCATTTGCCTTCCTGCCGACATAGGGTCATGTTCAAGGTCGCTATGCCCATACAATCCTGCAAAAAACTGCTGTGCATTAAGCTGCCCTATCGCCATCATAAAAGTCTGATCCCTGTAATACCCTGACCTGAAATCGCCATTTTTAAATGCTTTTGCCATGGCAAGCTGCGGCACTTCTTTACCATCACCAAATATGCCAAACTTAGCTTTACCGGTAAGTACCTCCCTACGGCCAAGCAGGCTGCACTCCCTGCTGAGCATAGCTATTTTATAATCGTTAAGCACTTCAGCTTTAAAATCATCAAATGAAATATTCTTTTTTGTTTCTGTCTCAGTCATATAAAAGTGGGTGTTGTATGTTTACAAATTTAAGTAAAAGAATTAAATATCATAAAAATGACTGTAAAATTTGATTACAGATTTAATAATAAATAATTGCTTCGTGCAGTTTTAGATAAATATATTTTAATATAATGCTCTAAAAAATATTTATTATGTATTTTTTAAGAAGCCTAAAACCATTTACGTGTAAACAGCCCTATAAGTGTGTTAGGGCTCATGGTAACAACAAAGCGTATCTTTTGGCTGTAATTGCCATTTTCAAATTCCAGTCCGTTGCTGGAATACACAGGAAAGTATAATTCAAAATAATCAGGCAGTATATTCAGTCTTATTCCGCTGTCATACAAAAATTCAGGCGAAGAATATTTGTTTTTTAGCAATCCTACATCACCATATATCTCTACCCAGTTCCATATATTAAAGCTCGCGTTTATGGTAGTCATCCACTGGTTGGCAAAGCGGGTGTCCAGCATAGATTTAAAGCCTCCTTCTGCCATTATATACTGCTGGCTGAACAAACCTGTATTCTCAGATCGTCCATAATAGTTATAGTCAAATAAATAATCAGTAGGGCGGTCCAGCCCGAAGCTAAAAAATTCTGAAGAAGTACTGCGGTACATAAAAGCTCCTGCATAAGCCCGCAGATTTATCTGCCTGTTATCATTAAACAGCCTCCTGAAATCAATTTCGCCCGATAACTTCCCAAATGAGTTGGCTATCTGTACATCAGTAAAAAAGCTGTAATGGCGAGTAATTTCAGATTCGAACTTGCTGTACCGTGCGTTAAAAATAGTATAGTTTTCATTTTGGTTATTCGTTTCTATAAACGCCGACTGCTCCCTGTTAACAGTAACCTGACGGAACATGATAGATTGCCTTTTGTTTTCTCTGTAATCTTCCTCTCTTATCCGGAACTGTACTGCAGGCGTAAATTTTACATACCGGGCATCGGGCGCATAATGGTAGGTAGAGGCACTTAAGCTGTAGCGAATATTAAACAGTTCCTGCTCCCTAATATATTGATTATATAGCACTGAAAAAGAACCTATAAGTGTACCCGTTTTGGTTGAATAAGTAGGTTCTATGTCAAAAATAACAGGCTTTTCAAGTAACGATTTGTTATGTAGGCGTAAACCCGGCGAGATACCGTCGTACAGGTTATACCTAAAGCTGGGAACATAAAATACCTGGTTGTAATTTGGGTTTTCCAAATCCTGAAAAAAAGTAAATTTTATGGGTCTGTTATTGGGAAAAAAGCCTCTTAAAGACTTCCAGTTATTGCGCAGGTTATATTCTGGTATTTCATTATTATAGTTAAGCACAAGTTTATCAACTCCTTTTCGGGGTAATGTAATAACAGTATCGCGGGATACGTTTTCTACCCATTCTTTAAAAACTACATTTCCGTTACCAATACCATATACCGATACTGGTACATTGGTGCCGGTACGGTTTTTAATTGTGGCTTTAACAGAGTCACGTTCTTTATCAATATCGCCAAATTTAAAATCTATCAAATCCCTGGTTTCTATAACAATCCTGAAAAACCAATCAATATCTTTGTCGGTATTCGTCTTAAGGATATTTTCAAAGTCGCTCCTGTCAGTAACCTGTGTTTTATTCAGTTCATAAAACTGGGCTATGGATTTTTGTACAATATTGTCCCCTAAATAATTATCAAGATAGTCAAAACTTAATCCGGCACGGTATTTACCTGCTATCTGCTCATTAAACTTTATAAAAGTGTTTTTTGGGTCGCCTACAGGCTGGTCTAAGTTTTTGCGCGCCATTAAAAGATACAGGTAATTATACTGCGCTTTAAAATCTACACTAAAAAGGTTATAACCCTTTAAAATTCCCCATTGAGAAAGCAAGCCCATCATTTTTTGATCAGGATGATTTTCTTCAACATATTTTAAAATTAGGTATGCCTGTATGCCGTCATATATCCACGTATCTTTTCGCGGATCAAGTTTAAGGGTATTTTTTAAATAGGCATTAGTATAGGTTTTAAGAAAACGCAGTTCATACAAAAAAGCGTCTGGAAAAGGGCTTAAAAAAGAGGGTAGCTGATTTAACCCATAAAAAGGGCTGTGTTCATAATCTTTCTGGGTAACCATTATTTTACCTATAGGGTAAGAGCCTAACTTTTCGGCTGTAAATTTTACTATATTATCAATCAGTATTGCCTTTTGTATATCAGTAACCCTGTTGTCTTTTAGGTTAACACTAATTTCAGCGATGCTGTTGCGGTAAACCTCAAAACTATTCTGTTTTTCAAGAACAAGTCCAAATTCAGTAATGTTCTTACCTATAAAGAAATATTCATCTGTATCATTTTTACTTTGTTTATTGCCCTGATAAAGTTCAGAGGTAACGCTGATTCCTTTAGGGATTCTTAATGTAATTTC
>JBQGDD010000238.1:0-3742 GCA_052038845.1 Dyadobacter sp.
CCGTAATAGGTAAGGTCTTGGGCTATAAGTATTAACTCTTTTACTCCGTTACGTGCAAGCCCTTCTGCTTCCTTAACTAATTTTTCTATAGGCTGAGATACGTGTTTACCTCTCATTAAAGGTATTGCACAAAAACTACAGGGGCGGTCACAGCCTTCTGCAATTTTTAAATAGGCATAATTTTTAGGTGTGGTTGTTAAACGCTCCCCTAAAAGTTCGTGCCTGTAGTCAGCACCCAGTGCTTTTAATAACAGTGGTAATTCTGTAGTACCAAAATACTGGTCAACATTTGGGATTTCCTTTTCAAGTTCTGGTTTATAACGCTCAGATAAACAACCTGTAACAAATACCTTATCTATAAGTCCCTGCTCTTTTTTATCAGCATAATTAAGAATCATGTTAACTGATTCTTCCTTTGCATTATCAATAAAACCACATGTGTTTATAACAATAATATTTCCCTCTTCTCTTTCGGGTGCTTCGTGGGTAACATCTTTGCCACTGGCTTTAAGCTGCCCCATTAACACTTCGCTGTCATACACATTTTTAGAGCATCCCAGGGTTATTACATTGATTTTATTTTTCTTTAAAGACTTGGTTCTCATATACTTGAAATTGGAGTGCAAAATTACGCTTTTTATCGACAGGCTATAGCATATACCTGTTAAATATTTTTTTGTTAGCTCATTAAAAAAGCCACCTTTCAGATTTAATGAAAGATGGCTGTCACTGTATAGTAAGATGAAAAACTACAGATCCAGTGTATAAGATAATGTTATATTGTTATTATTTGTAGTAACCCTTGCACCATCATTAAACCCGGCAGATGTTACACCTGCTGCAAGAAACGGATTGTCCATATCGCGTTGAAAATAATTATAGGCAAGGTCAAGCCTTGAAGCACCAAATACAAACCCTACACCTGTAGATACTCCCCAAAGGTCTCCTATAGTCCTGCCATTTTTATAAGGACTTTGCTCAAAACGGTACCCTCCTCTTAAACTGAAATTTTTAATCCTTAATTCACCACCGGCACGTATTTCGGCAGCGGTGGTCATATCGTTAGAAAGTTCAGCGTTTAAAAGGTTGTATGTTGAATTTCTGTATTCAATATTACTGTAATCCCTTAGTGAACCATCTACACTTACAAGCCCCCACTTACCAAATATATAAGCAAGGCTGCCTGTCCATTTTGAAGGTGTTTTTACAGAATAATCATCTAATATGAATGTGAGTCCTGAGTCAACAATACTTGTACCACCACATTCAGGGCAGTTAGATACTATACTCTGCCTTATTTCATCCTGAAGCCTGTACCATGTAGGCGACTGGTAGGCAACACCAGCCCTGAACTCTTCAGTAATTTTATATATAGCCCCAAGATCAAGAGAAAAACCACCACCATAGGTATATCTTTCATTTATAAAATCTACGCTTTGCAATCCAGACCCTATAGGGTTATTTACGTTCTCGTAAAAGCGGGTACTTTTTCTGTAATCAGTAAAATGAACATTTAGGTTAGCACCCAGATAAAGGTTGTTTACCAACTGTGCACCAAAGTTAAGTGCTATTTTACCGTTATATCCGGTTGTAATCATACTGTTTTCATGATAATAGCCGCTGCTTTGGTTTACACCATCGGCAGCTATATAAGCAACATTATCAGAGTTTTCACTAACAGGGTCAATTATAAACGCGTTATAACCTAAAAATGCCTGTTGATCTATAAAGTTAAGACTGGCATAATTAGCAGTATTGAGAGTACCCAACGTTATGCCACCCTCATTACCTATACCGTTTGCATATCTTAAAAAATAATCGGCAACTGAGTTATTCTGGTTTACACCCCTTGCAAAAATGTTATTATCAAAATTACTGGTGTTTTCATAATTAAAGGCTAACGAAAACTTATTCATTACAGCGTTTTCATTATTGTTATTAAAAACAAATACCGCCCCTAGCTGGTTCAGATCAAAAGAATTATCGCGGCTTGTAGCCTGAGAGCCAAAATAATTTGCAGTATTACTCCTGTTATAACTTGTAACCGATGCAGTACCTGAATTATAAATAAATACCGCCGAACCGGCAGGGTTAATCGTTATTGCCGACATATCTCCACCCAAAGCACCCATTGCACCGCTAAGTGCGCGAAAGCGGGCTGTACCATTAAGGTTATCAGTTGAATATCTTACCGCGTCTGCTGCGGTGTTTAAATCCTGCTGGGCGTGTACTGTACCTGCCATTAGCAAGGCAGTAAAAAATAAATATCTTTTCATAGTCATACAATTTTATTAAAAAGAACCCATGCTCAATTACAATATACCTTACAGTTATGTACTAAGCATGGGATTATATGTTCTTAACCTCTTCGGCCACCACCGCCACCTCTGGATCCGCCACCGCCACCACCGGAACGGCCGCCACCAAATCCGCCGGAACTCCTTGAGGGGGCACTATAGCTCCTTGATGGTGCACTGTTTCTAGTTGGTGTGCTTGTTCTTGTTGGCGCTGTGCTCCTTGCCGGTGCAGCATTATTTCTTGACGGAGTGTACCCTCTGTTGTTTCGGATAGCATTATTGTTGCTGTTGCTTCTTGATGTATTAGTATTGCCTGCGGGATTATATCTAACATTTCCCCTGCTCCTAATAGTTGTATTTCCCCTGTTATTAGAATTAAATCTTGTTGCAGAATTTACAGACCTTGAATTGTTGCTTCTTGAAACCCCCTGGCTATTTCTGCCTCCAATGGCAGATTGTCTTGATCTGCTGTTGTATAGAGCATCCCTGCCACCTACAACATAACCTGTACTTCTGTTTCCTACATAGCCATTGTTATATCCATAGTAAGGGTAGGCACCATAGCCCATACCCCAGCCGGCTCCATACCAGTTATTCCAGCCCCAGCCGCCATATGGGTAGCCCCAACCCCAGTTGTTCCAACCCCAACCGAAGCCCATGCCCCAGCCAGGATAACCCCAACCCCAGTTGTTCCAGCCCATACCCCAGCCGCCGCCCCAACCGAAGCCCATGCCCCATCCGGCACCCCAGCCCCAGTTGTTCCAGCCACCGTCATAAACATTAACGGTTACATTACTTGGGTTTTCACCCCATCCCGGATACGAGTTGTAGGCAGCAAAATTATCATCATACACTACAGCATCATTATCATAGCTGCTGTAATCATCTACATCTGTATATGCTGTTGCAGGATATTCATTTTGAAGTGAGTTAAAGTAGGCTCTGTAACCTGAGTTTTGTCCAACAACTTCGCCATCCCTATATTGGGTAACATTACCGTCATTATAATTATAAACAGGTTCGTTTGCCTTGCGGGGTACACCTCCATATATACCGTCGCTTTCGTAAGAAGAATTATTTTGGTATGAACTGCAGGAAGTAATTATCAGTCCAAGCATACCTAGTAAGGTATATAATGGGGTTCGCCGTATGTTGATGTAATCTGTTTTCATATCTCTGCATTTTTTTTATTGTTGAACTATACAAAATAGTTAGTTTTGCTAAACTATTTTATCATATAAATTTAAACAATATTTGTGCCAATATAATAAAAATGAGTAAGAATTTAACGAAACGTTCCGAAGATTATTCAAGGTGGTATAATGAACTGGTTGTAAAAGCAGATTTAGCAGAAAACTCAGGAGTGAGGGGCTGCATGGTTATAAAACCCTATGGATATGCTATTTGGGAAAAAATGCAGGCCGAACTGGACAGGATGTTTAAAG
>JBQGDD010000239.1:0-3376 GCA_052038845.1 Dyadobacter sp.
TCAGCTCCCTGTAATAGGTTGCTTTTATAGAATCATTCTGATAATGCACAGAAGCTACAATTTTAGCCCTGTCTTCCAGTCTTTTAATAAAATAATACTGGTTGTTTTGCCTGAAAAGGAAGAAAACCAAAAAGCACAATAACAGCGTGCTGAACCCTGAAAGCACTACATATGTTATTGTAATTTTCTTTTTAATCTGCATGGTTAAGGTTTAATTACATAGCCAAGCCCTTTTATGGTATGAATGAGTTTTGATTTGTATGGTTTGTCAATTTTTTTTCGCAGGTAGTTAATATAAACATCTACAACATTGGTATTCATGTCAAAATTAATATTCCATACATTATCAAGTATCTTTTCACGGGATAGTGTTACACCTCTGTTTTTTGCCAGATAGTACAGCAACCGGAATTCTTTTGCAGTCAGCAATATGATATTGTTCCCGCGCTTTACTGTTTTAGAACGTTTATCTATTTCCAGGTCGCCTATTTTTATTACTTCTACAGGCTTTTGTTCCTGCCCCGCACGCCTTGCCAGAGCATTTATCCTTGCTTCAAGCTCTGTAAACTTAAAAGGTTTAGCCATATAGTCATCGGCTCCGGCATTAAGCCCTGCCACAACATTTTCGGTAGTGCCAAGAGCCGTAAGTAACAGTATGGGGGTAAAATCAGATGCGCTGCGCAGCCTCCTGCAAAGCTCTACGCCGTTAATATCAGGGAGCATTATATCCATAATAATAACATCAAAATTATTTTCCTGCAGCATGGCAAGTGCAGTTGTACCATCAAGTGCAGCGCTTACATCGTGGCTTTTTTCAGATAAGCCTCTGCGCACAATTGATAACAGGTTAGGGTCGTCTTCTACAATCAGTAGTTTCATAAGTTATATCAGGTACCTGAAACAAATGTACTAATTACAGTAAAACATTCGTAAATATATAATGCTAATTTTACTCTGAAATATGAGTATTACAGGTGTTGTGTATGCTGTTATACTGGTTCACTTTTATATCGAAATACTGCAGGTCATACATAGGATCCATAGCATAGAAAATTTTTTTCCTCTCACTTGATGTTAAAGGTATTTTAGTTAGGGCAAGGTCTTTTTCAAGAATCTTCCATATTATTTCAGTACAAAAAAAAGCATTGTCATCATCAAAGTTGCCCTTGTGGTCAAAAGGTATTTGCCTGTTGAGGTAAGTAAGGGCTAAGTTTGCTATTTCCCTGCCTTTAATACTGTCACAGTTTTTAGCTCTCGTTATTATGATTTTGCCTGGTGCAGACTGTTTTAAAAAGTCATTTAGGGGCTGAATCTGTACGCCATCAATAGCAGAAACATTAGACGACAGCGAATGAACTACAAAAAGGCTGTCATGTTGTTTTATAATAATGCCTGCGTGGGTAACATCAATTGTTCCTTTGTTCAGGTTTTCTGAAATAAAGTCACTAAAAAAGCCAAACCCCCTGCGCAGTATTATATCGCCCTCATCTATAAGTGCAAACTCGGCGGGTGTAAGCCTTGCATCGTTACTATGGCTGGCTATTGCCAGGGCTTCAGCTTTACTGTCTAAATAAAAGAACAGTCTATAAAAAATAAACAATAAACATAAAAACGCTGCCATGCATAAAAGTAGTCTTTTCATGTTATGGCAGCGTTTTAAATAAATTGTAAATCAGTTAAAGCTATCGGCGTGCATCTTCCTTGTTCATACTAGCCTTCCACTCTCCATCAACCTTTACCATGTCAAGCTCTTTTTCAGCAACCTGCTCTCCTTCTTTAACCTGATATTTTACAAGAGCCTTATCGCCCTCCTCATTAACTTCTGATGACAGGATGTCTATATCTATGTCCCTGTCTTTCATTTCCTGAATCCTGTCTCCCGCCATTGACTGAGCCATGCTTAAAAGTCCTGCAGTACGCTCGTCACAGTATTTTTTTGCTTCTTCAAACTCACCTTTATTAGTATGTTTTAAAAATTTTTTTGCAGCGCCTTCAGGTCCGCCTCCACTGCATGATACCATAAGTGACATTGACATAAATGCCAGGAATAAAAATAATTTTCTCATAAAATTGATTGGTTTTTGTTTACTGTAAACATAGTGTTTTTATCTTTTAAACGAAAAAAAATCATCCATATTTTGTTTCATTTACGGCGAAAAAATACCCGCTGTATTGTGCGGGTATCTCTTTTTTTATGATAAAGCCTGTTTAATCCTTTTAAGTGCTTCTGTCAGTAGCTCTTCACTTGTTGCATACGAGAACCTTATGCAGTCAGGGTTGCCAAAAGCTGCTCCGGTTACTGTTGCTACATTAGCATACTCTAACAGGTACATAGAAAAATCATCTGCATCTTTTATCGTTACACCATTTAATGTCCTCCTAAAATAGGAAGATACATCAGGAAATACATAAAAAGCCCCTTCAGGAACATTTATTTTAATTCCGGGTATTTCCTGCAACAAGCCTACCACAAGGTTACGCCTTTTTCTAAAAGCATCAACCATATTGTTCAGTACGCTTGGGTCAGCATCTACAGCGGTAATAGTAGCACGCTGTGCAATACTGTTGGCACCGCTGGTAACCTGTCCCTGTATTTTTGTACAGGCTTTAGCAATAAATTCCGGTGCGCCTATGTAGCCTATTCTCCATCCCGTCATTGCAAAGGCTTTTGCTACACCATTTACGGTAATAGTACGCTCAAGCATACCCGGTATAGAGCCTATGCTGCAAAAAGTACCTGAAAAATTAATATGCTCATATATTTCATCTGATACCACATAAATATCAGGATATTTTTCTAAAACTTTTGCCAGCTCTGTAAGCTCTTCCCTGCTGTACACCGAGCCACTTGGGTTACATGGCGAGCTAAACCACATCATTTTTGTTTTTGGTGTAATTGCAGCTTCAAGCTGTGCTGCGGTAATTTTAAAATCTGTTTCTACGGCTGTAGGCACCTCTACGGGTACACCGCCGGATAGTTTGATAATTTCAAAATAGCTCACCCAATAAGGTGCGGGCAATATAACCTCGTCACCATCATTAAGCATTACCTGTGCAATGTTGTATAACGACTGCTTAGCCCCGGTAGAAACCACTACGTGAGATGGTTTATAATCTAAACCGTTATCACGCTTAAATTTACGGCAAATAGCTTCTTTAAGCTCTGCATAGCCATCTACGGGAGAGTAGGTGCTGTAGTTTTCATCAATTGCTTTTTTTGCCGCCTCTTTTATAAAATCGGGAGTATTAAAATCAGGTTCGCCAAGGCTTAAGCTGATAATATCTTTACCCTCTGCTTTAAGTTCTCTTGCTTTGGCTGCCATGGCAAGAGTTTGTGATGTTGACAGGTTGTTAATCCTTTCAGAAAGATGATTCA
>JBQGDD010000240.1:0-2979 GCA_052038845.1 Dyadobacter sp.
ATTATCATTTATATAATAATCTATCCCAAACTTACCAAGGTATCCTTCGTTATCATTAAAAATATCCAGCACCTGATCAGAATTTATATCCAGCCTTTCTACCAGTCCATTATTAAAGTAGCGACCAAAGTTACTACCAACATTAGTGAAAAAGTTTACTTTGCCCACACGGTAATTCATATCGAGGGAGTTATTGAATTTTGGCGTTTCCCCAAATGTTATACCGGCATTAAAATTACCGTTAAAACCATTGTTGGCGTTTTTATGCAGTACTATATTAATAATACCCGACATTCCTTCCGGATTGTATTTGGCACTTGGGTTTGTAATAAGCTCTATTTTTTTAATAGATGTAGAGGGTATCTGTCTTAATAGCTGGGAGGGTTCAATATTTGTTGGTCTTCCATCTACCAAAATCCTTACATTTTGATTGCCACGCAGTGAGATATTCCCATCTTGGTCAACATTGACTGATGGTATATTGTTCATAATTTCAGAAGCAGTACCTCCGGCAGTAGTAAGGTCGCGCCCTACGGTTATTACCTTTCGGTCAATTTTCTGCTCTATGGTAGAGAGTTCTTTTACAATTTCTACTTCATCCAGTGTAGTGGCAGCTTCATCAAGAGCAACCGTACCTATATTGACACTTTTTTTTGCGTCAGTAAGCGCAGCTGTTGCTGTGTGGGTTTTAAATCCCATAAACTGTACATCTACAGTATAAGTTTTAAGTGGCAGGTTGTTAATGGTAAACTCTCCGTTGTCATCGGTTATGCCTCCTGTAACTACAGCATTGCCATCTTTTATAACAATGCTTACATAAGGCAGTGTTTCTTTAGTTTTATTGTCGATTATTTTACCGGATATGCTGCCGGGGTTTTGAGCGTGCACAGCAAAGAGGCTCCCGAAAAGGAGTGCAAAAAGCAATTTGAATTTCATTGTCCGTTGATTTGATTGATGATTGATAGGGCAAATGTATAACATTTTTGCTAATATGCAATACAAAGTACCATTTTATGCAAATGTTTATTTTTAACAGATGTTTATTTATTTACATCTTGACTATAAGACATTGTTTAAGCTGAAATGTTACAGATGTTGTAAAATATTTTTCACTTTTATTTTATAAATTTTTTAAACGGTATTGTTTCAGTAGCTTACTAATTTATGTTTATCTTTGCACGCTTAAAAAATACTATAAAATGGCATTATCACAATTACTCACTTCCCGTATAGAAAAAGCTCTAGAGGCTTTGTTTGGTATAACTGTAAACAACGTAGAGTTACAGGCTACCCGCAGGGAATTTGAGGGCGATATTACCATGGTTATTTTTCCGCTTTTAAAGTTGGTAAAAAGCAATCCTGTAGCGTTGGGAACCAAAATAGGCGAGTACCTTGTAGAACATACCGAAGAGGTAGTAAAGTTTAATGTGGTATCGGGTTTTCTTAACCTTGCAATAGCAGATGATTATTACATTAACTTTTTTAACGCTATAAAGGCTGATGAAAACTTCGGTTTCAAAAAACCGGAAGAGAATGGCAAGGCAGTAGTAGTAGAATATGCTTCGCCAAATACTAATAAGCCCCTTCACCTTGGGCATGTGCGTAATGTACTGTTAGGGTATTCTGTTGCTGAGATTATAAAAGCATCGGGTAAAAAAGTTTATAAAACACAGATAATAAACGACAGGGGTATCCATATATGCAAATCGATGCTGGCATGGCAGAAATTTGGCGAAGGAGAAACTCCTGAAACCAGCGGGCTGAAAGGCGATAAGCTGGTAGGGAAATATTATGTGGAGTTTGATAAAGCCTATAAAGAGGAGATTAATAGCTTAAAAGAATCGGGACTTACAGAAGATGAAGCTAAGAAAAAAGCTCCAATTTTAATTGAAGCCCAGGATATGCTACGCAAATGGGAAGCTGGAGATGAAGCCGTAGTTTCGCTCTGGAAAACCATGAACGGCTGGGTATATGAAGGCTTTGATGCAACGTTTAAAAATATTGGTGTTGACTTTGATAAGAACTATTATGAAAGCAATACCTACCTTTTAGGTAAAGATGTGGTAGAGCAGGGGCTGGCTAAAGGCGTGTTTGAAAAAGACACTGACGGTTCTGTATGGATAGACCTTACCGATGAGGGGCTTGACCGTAAAATTGTATTACGATCTGACGGGACGGCGGTTTACATGACCCAGGATATTGGTACTGCCATACAGCGTGTAAAAGATTTTCCTGATGTGGGTGGTATGGTGTACACTGTGGGTAATGAGCAGGATTATCACTTTAAAGTGCTTTTCCTTATCCTTAAAAAACTGGGCTTTGACTGGGCCGACAGTCTTTATCATTTATCTTACGGTATGGTTGACCTGCCATCGGGTAAAATGAAAAGCCGTGAAGGTACTGTTGTAGATGCTGACGACCTTATAGACGAAATGACAGCAACGGCACAAAAAATATCTGAAGAACTTGGTAAGCTGGAAGGCTACTCTGACGAAGAAAAAGCAAGGCTGTATAACATTATAGGGCTTGGTGCGTTGAAATACTACATACTGAAAGTTGACCCTAAAAAACGAATACTGTTTAACCCCGAAGAATCGGTAGATTTTGCAGGTAATACAGGTCCGTTTATACAATATACCTATGCCAGGATTCAGTCACTGTTGCGTAAGGCAGGTTTTGATTATGCCGTTACCTTAACTACAGATGATATTAACCTGCATGAAAAGGAAAAAGCATTACTAAAAATGGTTGCCCAATATCCTGATGTAATACAAAATGCGGCTGAAAGCCACAGCCCGGCACTGGTTGCCAACTACACGTATGAACTGGTGAAGGAGTATAACTCTTTTTACCAGACTGTCCCTGTATTAGGTTCGGAGGTAATGAATGAAAAAATATTCAGGATACAACTGTCTAAAAAAGTAGGAGAAACAATAAAGTCTGCTTTTGGTTTGTTGGGTATTGGTGTGCCGGAGAGAA
>JBQGDD010000241.1:0-3261 GCA_052038845.1 Dyadobacter sp.
GATGCAGCTTGAAAAAACTTTTCAAGATATGAATAAAGAAGGTCGTGATGAACTGGAAGCAGCTAGAACGCAGCTAACTCTTATTCAAACAAAGCTTCAAAGATTGGAGACACGCTATATCGAAAATCCAGATTTTGAGGATGAGGTGTATAACCGATTGAAAAAAGAGTATAAGGCGGAACTGGTACAAAAATCAGAGCATATAGAAAATGCGCAAAAAAAAATATCTAACCATCAAAAGTATATTGATAAAGTATTAGCCTCGATACAAAATATCAGTAAAATATGGGTATCTGGTGATATTGAGAATAAAATTAGGGTTCAAAATTTAGTATTCCCACAAGGTTTGTCAATAAACCCAAAAAATAGGGAATATCTAACCACTAAGGTAAACTCTATTTTTTCTTTAGTGTCAGTAATTACTAGTGATAGAGAGAGTGAAGAAAGCAAAAGACCCATCCTTGAGGTGGATGGGTCTTTGTTAGTAGCGGGAACTGGACTCGAACCAGTGACCTTCGGGTTATGAGCCCGACGAGCTACCTACTGCTCTATCCCGCGATGTTTCGAGTGCAAATATACAACCAATATTTAAATAACCAAGAAAATAAAGGAAAAATCTTTTTATTTCTAGTATTGTACTGATATGATTACCTTTGCAGGATAATAATTTTTATATGGAGCATAAAGCCGGTTTTGTAAATATAATAGGGAATCCTAATGTTGGAAAATCAACCCTGATGAACGCCTTTGTGGGCGAACGCCTTTCTATAATCACATCTAAGGCACAAACTACACGCCACCGCATACTGGGTATTGTTAATGGTGATGACTTTCAGGTGGTACTTTCAGATACTCCGGGTATCATAAAACCCGCTTATGAGCTACAGTCTTCTATGATGGATTTTGTAAAGTCTGCATTTGAGGATGCTGATGTACTTATATACATGGTAGAGATTGGAGAAAAAGAATTAAAAGACGAAGCTTTTTTTAATAAGATAGTCCATGCTAAAATACCTGTATTGCTATTGCTTAACAAGATAGACAAGTCGAGCCAGGAACAACTGGAAGAACAGGTACAGCTATGGAAAGAAAAAGTACCCAATGCAGAACTTTACCCAATATCAGCACTGGAAAACTTTAATGTAAAAGAGGTTTTTAACCGAATTATTGAACTGCTCCCCCCCTCCCCGCCTTATTATCCTAAAGATGCGCTTACAGATAAGCCTGAGCGCTTTTTTGTAAACGAAACCATTCGCGAAAAAATCCTTATCAATTATGATAAAGAAATACCGTATGCGGTAGAAATTGAAACAGAGGAATTTTTAGAAGATGATGATATTATAAGGATACGTGCTGTAATAATGGTAGAGCGTGATACCCAAAAAGGTATTATTATAGGCCATAAAGGAGCCGCCATTAAAAAAGTGGGTATACAAGCACGTGAAGACCTCGAAAAATTCTTTGGCAAGCAAATACATATAGAAATGTTTGTAAAAGTGAATAAAAACTGGCGGAGTAACAGCTATCAGCTAAGGAGGTTTGGGTATAATAATAAATAAATTTAAGTCTAAAGTTACAAAGTCTTAAAGTTGAAAGTCACCACATTTAGCTTTCGGCTTTTATAACTTTCGACTTTACAACATAAAAGCGTACTTTTGCAAAAATTTATAAACAGGTAATGAATAATATTGTAGCTATAGTAGGACGGCCAAATGTAGGTAAATCTACTTTTTTTAACAGGCTGATACAGCGCAGGGAAGCTATTGTAGATTCTGTAAGCGGGGTTACGCGCGACAGGAACTATGGAAAAAGCGAATGGAACGGGAAAGAATTTTCAGTTATAGATACAGGAGGATATATAAAAGGTTCTGATGATATTTTTGAAGGTGAAATACGCCGTCAGGTAGAGCTGGCAATAGATGAGGCTGATGTAATAATATTTTTGGTAGATGTAGAGGAAGGGATTACCCCAATGGATGACGAAGTGGCTAAACTGCTGCGAAAAGTTACAAAACCCGTATTGCTTGCCGTAAACAAGGTAGATAATGCCATGCGCGATAAAGATGCTGTAGAGTTTTACAACTTAGGGCTTGGGGATTATTATACTATTGCAGGGATGAATGGCTCCGGTACAGGAGATTTACTTGATGCTCTTGTAGAACTGTTGCCAGAAGCCGAAGCACCGGATGAAAATGCGATAGCGCTGCCACGTTTTGCAGTTGTGGGAAGACCAAATGCAGGTAAATCATCTTTTATAAACGCGCTAATTGGTGAAGACCGATATATAGTAACTGATATTGCCGGTACAACTCGCGACTCTATAGATACTACTTATAACCGTTTTGGTTTTGAGTTTAACCTTGTAGATACCGCAGGTATCCGACGTAAGGCAAAAGTAAAGGAGGATCTGGAATTTTATTCGGTTATGCGCTCTGTAAGGGCAATTGAGCATAGTGACATATGTATATTAGTTATAGATGCTACACGGGGCTTTGAAGGGCAGGATCAGAGTATTTTTTGGCTTGCAGAAAAAAACCGTAAGGGTGTAGTTATACTGGTAAATAAATGGGACTTAGTTGAAAAGGATACTATGACCACACGTGATTATGAAAGAAAAATACGGGAAGAGCTACAGCCATTTACAGATGTTCCCATTCTTTTTGTTTCAGCACTTACCAAACAACGCTTATTAAAAGCACTTGAAACATCAGTAGAAGTCTTTGAAAACAGAAAACAGCGTATAGCAACCTCTAAGTTAAATGAGATAATGCTGCCCATTATAGAAAATATGCCACCACCGGCACTTAAGGGCAAATATGTAAAAATTAAGTTTTGCATGCAGTTGCCCACGCCAACACCTCAGTTTGTGTTCTTCTGTAACCTGCCACAATATGTAAAAGAGCCTTACAAGCGATTCCTTGAAAATAAAATGCGCGAAATATTCAATTTTTCTGGCGTACCTATAGATATATATTTTAGGCAGAAATAATATAAATAATAAAGCCCCTTAAACATAAGGGGCTTTATTATTTATATTGATTTTAGAAATTTGCTTTTAGTAAGTAAATTTTTACTTGTGTTATTTATACTAAAAGTTTTATTTAGCGGTTTATATCTGTTATATAAATAAATAACCAATCATCAATCTATAATGCAAAACAAGTTCACCTTATTACTATTGCTTTTTGCCACATTAAGTTTTAGTCAAACCACTACTTTAAAAGGAAAAATAACAGACCCTGACGACATCCCACTCGAAGC
>JBQGDD010000242.1:0-2452 GCA_052038845.1 Dyadobacter sp.
AGTATCAGGGTTTTGCTCCTAAAAATCTTGTTTCGCCACAATGGAGGCCCGATACTAAAACGGTTACCTATCTTGATGCTACCTACCAAAAACTTATGGCGCGCAACGAGGAAGGCAAATGGGCAGAAAATACTTTTTTAACTAAAGATGATATAACGGCTGCTTTAAAAACAAAATTCCCGCAGGAAGAGTTTGTAATGCAGATATTCCCTTATGACTATGAGTGGAAAGATAAAAATACCCTTCAGCTTGTAATTAATGGTAAAACTGCCAACTACATTGTACATTTTGACGCTGAAGCAAAATCGGTAAAAAATGCTGTTCCTTTTGCGCAGGATGGAACACAGCAGGTATTATCTCCTAAAGGAGAGCATATAGCATGGCTAAAAGAAAATAACATTGTTATCACCGGACAAAATGGAAATGAAATAAGAGTTACCAACGATACTGATAAAGGTATTGTAAACGGCAGCGACTATACCCACCGCCAGGAATTTGGCATTAATAAAGGTATGTGGTGGAGTCCAAACAGTGATAAGCTGCTATATTACCGAAAGGATGAAACTATGGTTTCTAACTATCCTTTAGTAAATTTTGGGGAGCGTGTTGCTAAAAATAAGGATATAAAATACCCAATGGCAGGTATGAAGAGTGAAGAAGTTACTCTTGTTGTATATGATGTTGCCTCTAAGAAAAATATAATACTTAAAACAGGTGAGCCTGTAGAGCAGTTTCTTACCTGTGTAACATGGTCTCCTGATGGTAAAAATATCTTTGTAGGGTTATTAAACCGTGGGCAGGATCATCTTAAACTAAATAAGTATGATGCGGCAACAGGAAATTTTATAAAAACACTTTTTGAAGAAAAAGCGAGTACTTATGTTGAGCCATTGCATGGTTTAACCTTTATTCCCGGTAAAAACGACCAGTTTTTATACCGTACAGAAAAAGATGGTTTTGAGCAACTCTACCTTTACAACACCGATGGCAAGCTTATAAAAAAACTTGGCTTTAATGATGTAGTTGTTATTGGAGAGCCTGTATTTGATGCTAAAGCTAAAAATGTTTTTTATACTGGCACCGCAAACAATGGTTTAGACAGGCAGTTATATAAAACAGATTTAAAATCAGGTAAAACTACACAGGTAACTACAGGTTCGGGTACGCATAGCGCCTTGATAAACAGTGACGGTACTTTGGCTTTAGATAACTTCAGTAATACAACTACACCTAATGATGTTAGCATCATAAACCTTGGTAATAACAAAACCACCTCTTTATTCAAGTCAGAAAACCCATATACTGGAAAAACAGTACTGCCAAAAATGGAATTAGTAAGCCTTACTGCTGCCGATGGCAAAACACCTTTAAACGGAAGACTTATTTATCCTGCCGATTTTGATGCCTCTAAAAAATATCCTGTAATGGTATATGTTTATGGAGGGCCTCATGCACAGTTAGTAAGTAATAAATGGCTTGGCGGTGCTTCGTTATTTGATTATTATATGGCTCAGAATGGCTATATAGTTTTTACTGTAGATAACAGGGGCAGTGATGCACGCGGTCGTGATTTTGAACACGTTGTACACAGGCAGTTAGGACAAAATGAAATGGCTGACCAAATGAAAGGTATAGACTTCTTGAAATCTAAGCCTTTTGTTGACCACAATAAAATAGGTGTATATGGCTGGAGCTTTGGTGGATTTATGACCACATCATTAATGGTTAACCATCCTGATACATTTAAAGTAGGAGTTGCCGGCGGCCCGGTAATCGACTGGAAGTTTTATGAAATAATGTATGGTGAGCGTTATATGGATACTCCGCAGGAAAATCCCGAAGGGTATGCAAAAACCAGCCTGATAAGTAAAGCTCCCCAGCTTAAGGGCAGGCTTTTGATGATACACGGTGCTCAGGATAATATAGTAGTACAACAGCACAGCATGGAGTTTGTACAGGCATGTATTGAAGCAGGAAGACAGATTGACTACTTTTTATACCCTACCCATGAGCATAATGTGAGTGGTAAAGACCGTTTTCACTTAAACCAAAAGATTGCAGATTATTTTGATACTCATTTAAAATAGAATCTATAATATTAAAAAAGCGATGGCAACTATAATAGTTGCCATCGCTTTTTTATTTACAAATATGTTTTGCGTTAAACAAACATAGAGTTAACTAATACAGTTATATAATATATTATTGCGGCTATTATAGCAGAAACCGGTATTGTAAGTACCCATGCCCATAGCAGGCTTATAGTTATGCCCCATCTTACTGCTGAAACCCTTTTAGTAATCCCTACCCCTACAATAGAACCGGTAATGGTATGGGTTGTAGATACGGGGATACCAAAATGTTCTGCCGTGTAGAGTGTTATTGCTCCTGCTGTTTCGGCTGCCACACCTTCTAACGATGTTACCTTAGTAATTTTAGAACCCATAGTTTT
>JBQGDD010000243.1:0-8213 GCA_052038845.1 Dyadobacter sp.
TACACACATCAGCCAGTAATTCGCTTTAGTATCTGGTGTTTCGGTTCTGAAATTAACTCCTTGCTCTTTAAAAAAAGACTCATATTGAGAGGCAAGCTCTCTTTTATTCTTAACAAAAACATCTAATTGTTCTAATTGTGCACAGGCAAGTGCGGCATTAAGATTAGGCATCCTGTAATTGTATCCTAATTCATCATGAACATATTCATAAGGGTGAGGCTTTTTAGCAGTTGTAGTAAGGTATTTTGCCTTTTCACCCAATGTAATATCGTTTGTTACAATAGCACCACCACCACCACAGGTAACTATTTTATTACCGTTAAATGAAAAAACACCTAACTGCCCTAAACTTCCTGTATGCTTCCCCTTATACTCACTTCCAAGAGATTCTGCAGCATCTTCCACTATAGGTATTTTCCACTCGCTGCATACAGTATTAAGCCCATCCATATCTGCAGGAAATCCAAAAGTATGCATAGGCACACATGCGGCCATTTTATTACCTGTCTTTTTATTATAACAGCCATCTTCCCTTAACTCTCCAAACTCTGTTAAAAAGTTTTTAAGAGCAGTGGCCGATAGCCCCATAGTATCAATATCGACATCGATAAATACAGGTGTGGCGCCATTATATGCAATAGCATTTGCAGTAGCTACAAAAGTTAATGCCTGCGTTATAACTTCATCACCTTTTTTTACACCTGCAAGGCGTAGTGCAACCTGAATGCCTGCTGTACCGTTAACTACTGCTACTGCTTTTTGAGTAGCAGTAATTTGCGTCATCATATTTTCAAAACGGTCTACATATGCACCTACAGATGATACGAAAGTTGAATCTATTGTATCTAAAAGATATTTTTTTTCATTTCCTGAAAAAACAGGGGCATGAAGCGGTATAAAATCATTGGTATGAAAGACGTCTTTAATAAAACCGATGGTATCTTTATAATTAGACATTATAAATATCTGCTTTATATTTATTTAGGTTTTCAGGTATTTTAAACCATTCTATAGTTTCTGCAATACCTTTTTGTAATGTATAATTTGGCTTCCAGTCCGTATGCTCTTTAATTTTTTCATTAGACCCAAAAAGCCTGAACACCTCGCTTTTAGCAGGACGAAGTCTTTGCTCATCAGCCACTATCTTAGCGTTAGGATTAATTTGGTTTATCATTTCCTGAGCCAGTTCTCCCACAGTAATTTCAGACTGCGTAGCAATGTTTACCTCATGACCTATCAAAGAATCAGATTTTGCTATTTCCACAAATCCGTTAGCCGTATCCTTTACAAAAAGTAAATCACGAGTTGGTGTTATATCTCCAAGTTTAATCGCTTCTGCACCGCTTAATAACTGAGTGATAATTGTAGGTATTACCGCCCTTGCAGACTGCCTTGGACCATACGTATTAAAAGGTCTTACTATGGTAAGTGGTAAATCAAAACTTCTGTAAAAAGAATCTGCAATACAGTCAGCACCAATTTTTGATGCAGAATATGGAGATTGTGGCTGTTTAGGGTGTAATTCTGTTATCGGCACAAATTGTGCTGTACCATAAACTTCTGATGTAGAAGTAACTAATACTTTTTCAATATTAAGGTCTTTTGCTGCCTGTATAATATTAAGTGTACCCTTTACATTGGTATCTATATAAGAATCCGGTGAGTGATAGCTAAATGGTATCGCTATTAATGCCGCAAGGTGAAATACAACATCAATGTCTTTCATAGCTGTACGAACCCCATACGGGTCACGGATATCACCCGAAAAAATTTCAAATCTATCTCTTGTCTCTTTTGGTAAAGTGTCTAGCCATCCCCAGGTATTAAATGAATTATAATACACAAAGGCACGCACAGTACATCCTTCATCAAGTAATCTTTCAGCAAGATGGCTCCCTATAAATCCATCTGCACCTGTAAGCAATACTCTTTTATTTTTTAATACCATTTTATATTTCTGTAATTTATGCTACTATTTATTTTACAATAAATCAAGTGTTCTTATTAGTTGATCCAGTTTATTTACCTATCTCCTGAAAAATAAAGCCATGCTTTCTTAAAGCATCACCATCAAGCACATTCCTGCCATCAAAAACAAAAGCAGGCTTCTTCATATTATCATATATTTTTTGCCAGTCATATTGCTTAAACTCATCCCATTCGGTTAATACGGCAATTGCATGTGCATCTTCACACGCTTCATAAGGATCTGAATATACATTAACCCCTTTACTGTTATCTTCTTCAGGTCGAGTTCCCAAATAATTTAAATCCCTGTATATAGTCTTTTTTTCAACTTTAGGATCATATACTGCAACTGATGCCTGCTCATTTAAAAGATCATCAGCTACATATATTGCAGCCGATTCCCTTGTATCATTAGTATCCTTTTTAAATGCCCAGCCTAAAAAAGCTATCTTTTTGCCAGATACAGTGTTATATAACGTTTTAACAATGTTAGAAGCAAAACGTCTCTTTTGGTGGTCGTTCATTATAATAACCTGTTCCCAATAATCAGCAACTTCATTTAGTCCATAAGACTTAGCAATGTAAACAAGGTTAAGTATATCTTTTTGAAAACATGAACCTCCAAACCCTACAGATGCCTTTAAAAATTTAGACCCTATTCTGCTGTCCATACCAATAGCCTTTGCTACCTCGTTAACATCAGCACCCGTTTTTTCGCAAAGTTCAGACATTGCGTTTATAGATGATACTCTTTGTGCTAAAAATGCATTTGCCGTTAGCTTAGAAAGCTCAGATGACCATACATTAGTAGTTAATATTTTTTCCTTAGCTATCCAGTTTGCATAAACATCTACAAGCGACTGTATGGCTTCCTGACCTTCTGCATCAGTATCTCCCCCTATAAGCACTCTGTCAGGGTTTAACAAATCTTCTATAGCTGTTCCTTCAGCTAAAAATTCAGGATTAGACAGTATCTGGAATTTTACTCCGTTACCGGTATTATCAAGGATATTTTTTAAAGCCTCAGCAGTCCTGACAGGTAGCGTAGATTTTTCTACCACAATCTTATCATTCTTTGCTACTGATGCTATCTGTCTCGCACAAAGTTCAATAAACTTTAAGTCAGCAGCCATACCCTTACCCAAACCATATGTTTTAGTAGGTGTATTTACTGATATAAAAATCATTTCAGCCTCATCGATAGCTTTTTCTACATCAGTTGAAAAGAAAAGGTTTCTTCCTCTTGCATGTTTAACTATATTGGCCAGCCCAGGTTCATAAACCGGAAGATTATCTGTATTCTCATCATTCCATGCGGCTATCCTGTCAGCATTCAAATCAACTATAGTAACCTTTATATCAGGACATTTATATGCTATCACAGCCATCGTAGGACCGCCAACATACCCAGCCCCAATACAGCATATATTTTTTATTCCTTTAGTCATTAATCTACAGTTTACCGTCAGCTTTTGATCCTAGAATACCTTTAACATCATATACCACACTTTTCTCATTGCGTATTTCAGAGAAATCAAGCTCTTTGAATTCATTATGTGCCACGCCAAGCACAATTGCATCATATTTTTCCTTTGGAAGTTCATTAACCACCTCTAATCCGTACTCATGCATAACCTCCTGTGGGTTTGCCCAAGGATCATACAATGTAACTTTAATGCCATACTCGGTTAATGCTTTAATAACATCAACAATTTTTGTATTACGTACATCGGGGCAATTTTCCTTAAAAGTAATACCTAACATAAGAAGGTTGGAACCGTTAACTATAACTTCCTTTTTAATCATTAACTTAACAACCTGGGAGGCTACATATTCACCCATGCTGTCATTTAGCCTTCTGCCCGCAAGTATTATCTCAGGATGATATCCCATTTCCTGTGCTTTTTGTGCAAGGTAATATGGGTCAACACCAATACAGTGCCCACCAACCAAGCCTGGCCTAAAGGGAAGGAAGTTCCATTTAGTTCCCGCAGCTTCAAGTACATCGTGAGTATCAATATCCATACAGTTGAATATTTTGGACAATTCATTTACAAAAGCAATATTGATATCACGTTGTGAGTTTTCAATCACCTTTGCAGCTTCGGCAACTTTTATAGTGGGTGCTAAATGCGTACCCGCAGTAATTACCGATTTATATAACTCATTAACTTTCTGTCCAATTTCCGGTGTTGAACCTGCAGTAACTTTTAGTATTTTTTCTACAGTATGTTCTTTATCTCCAGGGTTAATCCTTTCAGGTGAGTATCCTGCAAAAAAATCTTCATTAAAGTTTAGTCCGCTCACACGCTCCAATACAGGTACACACTCCTCTTCAGTAACACCGGGATATACAGTAGATTCATAAATAACTATATCACCCTTTTTAAGCACTTTACCTACGGTTTCGCTCGATTTATAAAGCGGGGTAAGATCCGGTCGGTTGTTTTTATCTACAGGGGTAGGCACAGTAACTACATAATAATCACAGTCTTTTATATCATCCATACTGGTAGAACAATACAGCCCTTCAGCATCTGATGAAGACGTTTTAAGTACTGATTTTAAAAGTTGATCTTCAACTTCCAAAGTACTGTCTTTACCTGAGTTTAATTCATTTACCCTTACCTGATTGATATCAAAACCAACTACAGAATATTTTGTAGCAAATAGCCTTGCCAACGGTAAGCCTACATAACCTAATCCAATTACTGCTATTTTCATTTAAATAGTAACTACGTTTTAATTTTTTATTTAAGGTTTCCCCAATACCATTCAACCGCTTTCTTAAGCCCCTCTTTCATAGAAAACTCAGGGCTATATCCTAACAGTCTTTTGGCTTTATCTATACTTGCAAGGGAGTGTGGTATATCTCCCGCCCTGTTCGGACCATGAATAACCTCAACTTCTGCAATTTTCGAATCAAATTCAGAAAGGTTTATTTTTAGATAATTAACCAAATCATTAAGGGTGGTACGATCACCAAAGGCTGTATTATATACTGTATTAACGGCATCAGGATTATCTGTAGTCATTGCCCTCTCATTCATCTGGATAACATTATCTATATAAGTAAAGTCTCTCGAATAATTACCATCACCATTAATAATAGGACTTTCATGCTGCATAAACTGCAATACAAATTTTGGTATTACTGCTGCATAAGCACCATTAGGATCCTGCCTTCTGCCGAATACATTAAAATATCTTAGTCCCACAGTTTCGATACCGTAAGTTTTACTGAAAATTTCAGCATAAAGCTCATTTACATATTTAGTTATAGCATAAGGAGAAAGTGGTTTACCAATTATATCTTCTACTTTTGGCAGGTTTTCAGAATCTCCGTATGTAGATGAGCTGGCAGCATATACAAAACGCTTAACTCCCGCATCTCTAGATGCTGTCAGCATATTAAGAAAGCCTCCTACATTTACATCATTAGTAGTTATAGGATCTTTAATAGATCTTGGAACAGAACCCAATGCTGCCTGATGAAGTACATAGTTAATATCTTTTACCGCTTCTTGGCAGTCTTTCATATTTCTTATATCGCCCTCAATAAGTTTAAAATCCTGATTTTTTAAATGATGTTCTATATTTTTTCTGTGACCTGTAGAAAAATTATCAAGACAGGTAACTTTATACCCTTTTTCCAGAAAATAGTCACATAAATTTGAACCAATAAAACCGGCACCGCCGGTTATAAGGACATTTTTTCGTTGCATATTTAGTTAAGTTGGTCAGCTATAATCAACAACCATAAGTTACTGATTAAGTTGCAAATATATGCACTTATATTTTACCAAAATATTATTTGTAAGTTTAGTTTGTGCTTTTTTTAATAATTTAAAAAAACAAGTAATAAATTATTTAATTTATTGCACTTTCATTTACTAACACACAAATTATTAAAACACAAAAGCCTTATTTAAAGATAATTAATAAACTACGATTTTAACTTTTTGAAAACTAAAAATAATTTATTTTTAAATATACTTATTATCCTTTAATAGAATTTTCAAAAGGTACTCTATGCATAATACTCCTCCCCAAAGTTACCTCATCTGCAAATTCCAGTTCATCTCCAATAGCTACACCTCTTGCGATTGCCGAAGTTATTATATTGAAATCCTTAATTTGCTTATATATATAAAAATTCGTTGTATCACCTTCCATAGTAGAGCTTAACGCAAATATAATTTCCTTTACACCGCCTGTACGCACTTTCTCTACAAGGGTACCAACATTAAGTTGACTGGGACCTATACCATCTATAGGAGATATTTTACCGCCTAAAACATGGTACAAACCTTTAAAAAGCGCCGTATTTTCTATAGCCATTACATCTCTTATATCCTCTACTACGCATATTACAGATGAATCCCTTAATGGATTAGAGCATATCTGACAAACATCTGAATCTGAAATATTATGACACTCTCGGCAAAACTTTATTTCCTCTCGCATTTTTTGAAGGGATAAAGCGAGCGCTGCCGTATGTTCTTGAGGCTGTTTTAAAAGGTGCAGGGCAAGGCGCAATGCCGTTCTTTTGCCAATACCGGGTAACTGGGAAATTTCGGCAACAGCTTTTTCCAGTAATTTAGATGACATTTCCATAGTTGTACAAAGGTAATAAACATGGTATAACTACAAACATACCATCATATCCATTCATAAAGTTTTATTTATTGCAGGAATAGTTTTTTGCAGTATTTTTTATTTGCTTTGTAACAAACAATTACCATGAAACCTATAACTATACTTACTGTAATTATATTATATTTTGGTGTATTAATACTTATATCAAGAATTGTAAGTAAAAAAGACAGCAGTAATAATGCGTTTTTTAAAGCCAATAAAAATTCCAAATGGTATTTGGTAGCCTTTGGAATGATAGGTACTGCCCTTTCCGGAGTTACGTTCATCTCTGTACCGGGCGAAGTTGGTTCGCCTAACGGAGAACAGTTTAAATATTTTCAGTTTGTACTGGGTAACGCCATTGGCTTTATAATAATTGCCAAAATACTGCTCCCTTTATACTACCGCCTTAACCTTACATCAATATACGGCTATATAGAGGAACGCCTTGGGCAGTACAGCTACAAAACAGCAGCCATGATATTTTTAATCAGCCGGACAATAGGTTCAGCATTTCGGTTATATTTGGTGGTTATTGTATTGCAGCGCTATATGTTTGATGCTTTTGGCTTTCCCTTTTGGGCAACGGTACTTATATCACTTTTACTAATATTTGCCTACACCTACAAAGGCGGACTAAAAACCATTATTATTACCGATACACTGCAAACATTCTTTATAGTATCTTCGGTGTTTTTTACCATCTATTTTATTTGCGATAGTTTAAGGCTTAGCCTACCCGAGGCCTTTGAAACGGTTAAGGAGAGCAACTATTCTAAAATATTTTTCTTTGAAGATTTTATAAGCAGCCGTTTTCACTTTGTAAAACAGATTTTAGGAGGAATTTTTGTGACCATAGCAATGGTAGGACTCGACCAGGACCTGATGCAGAAGAACCTGAGCTGTAAAAACATTGGCGAAGCACAAAAAAATATGTTTTCTTTTACAGCGATATTTGTAATTATCAATCTGTTTTTTTTAGGTGTGGGGGCATTGCTGTATATTTATGCTAACAATAATGGCATATCAGTACCAACCGATGTATCGGGTACACCAAGAACAGATTTACTGTTCCCGGAAATAGCCTTTAACCATTTAACTATAATACCCTCGATAGTTTTTCTTTTGGGACTTACCGCCGCTACATTTGCTACTACAGACTCTGCACTTACCGCATTAACAACCTCCTTTTGCGTGGACTTTTTAGGTATGGATAAAGAAAAAAATGCCCAGAAGCCCAATATGGTGCGTACAAGGCATCTTGTGCATATTTCTTTTTCAATGCTTATGTTTATGGTAATAGTAGTATTTAATGCTATAAATGATGCTTCTGTAGTAAGCATGATATTCAGGATTGCATCTTACACTTATGGACCATTATTAGGGCTGTATTCTTTCGGATTGCTTCTAAAATCAAGAACAGTGCATGATAAGCTTACGCCGTTGGTTTGCGTTGCAGCCCCATTACTCACACTAATGTTAAGCTTGAATTCTGAAATAATCTTTGGCAATTATGTTTTTGATAATGAGCTTATAATAGTAAATGCGCTGATCACCTTTATATTACTGCTATGCATCAGTAAAAAACCGGATTTTAATACTGATTT
>JBQGDD010000244.1:0-7987 GCA_052038845.1 Dyadobacter sp.
CAAGGTGTTATAGTTGCGGGACTAAATCATCTGGCACACCAAATACACGAAAAAGCCACAAAAGGTAATCTCCGCAGACAACTAAATGAAAATGGTGAAACAAAAAATGGGGTAAAATTTGCAGATCAGGTGCCGGAAATGTCCGAGAAAGGAATTAATTCAGTTGTCGAAGCTTCAACGGAATTACAAAATGCTGGTGCAATAGCAGGTAATCCTAGCTATGAAATTGATCCCGAGCAAATGTTTGTAAATGGACAAGAGGCATATGGACAAACTGTTCCTGGTGGAAAAAAAATAATATTGTACAAGGGCGCATTCCGTACTAACCTCTCATTAGCCACTACAATTGGTCATGAATTAAGGCACGCTTATCATTGGTACTCCGGACAAATGGCGCATTGGGCAAAAAAATATAAATCTTGGAATACTGCCAGTGATATATCTGAGGTTTGGGCTTATAGATGGGAAGTTAGATGGGGTGTTGGATCAAGGGCGGCTTATGGCGTATACATGAATAGAGCCTCGCGTAACGGCGTTAAATTTGCGGAAAATTATTTCGGATATTAAAATGACTAATTATGAAATGTAAATATATTTTAACATCGAGTATATTTTTCTTTCTATCCTGCCAAAAAAATGACTCTCAAGTACATGAGAGTTTAAGTTTGATGGTTGAGAATAAGACAATAGTTATTAAAGATACATTGTCTTACAATCATCGTATGGATAAGGAAGAATATATTGAGAATCATGGGTGCGTTATAAAGTACAAGTTGGTAAACAATACAGATAAAAAAATATTATTTTTGTTTAACCCTAATAAAATTAACTACGAGTTGATTAATTCCAAAGGCGACAATGTTCCTTTTACAGGCGGAGGCAATCCATCTTTTGGTACTACAAACAGAAGAGAATGTGACTTTATTAACGATAGCATTACCATCACCCATTATAATAATTTAGGATATCGAAAGGACAGTGCTTGGATTTATAGAAGCGCATACATCCAAGATAATTATCACCTAATACATCCTAAAGAAGTTCTATTTTTTGAAAGCTATATAACTTTGCCTGTTATTTTTGGTGATGGAGGATGGTATCATCAATATCATAATTTTAAAAACAGTGAAAAATATTTCTTTAAAATAAGTTTTTTAAGTAAAATTAGTGACATTGAAGAGCTAACTGAAGGGCTTTCAAAGACTGTCAAAAACAATGATTATGAACTTTATAATAATTTATTGGAGTCAGATACTATTCCTATAATATTTGAATAAGAATGGTGTTTTTAACAAATTTACGCATCTTCGATCTTATTTATGTATCGGAATGCTTATTAAAAATTTTTAAAATCTGATGCATACGAGTACACTTCTATTTATTTTTCTACTATTTAGTTGTAGTGATATCAAAGACAAGAATGATGAAATATATTTAACTGTAGATCAAGTAATATTATCTATGGAGGGGGATGACTGGATAAAAGATGGTAAGCCTCAACATGCCTATATTTTAGGTGAACCATATGGAGTTTGTTCATTTACTGACACAAACCTTAAACTAATTTATAAAGTTGCAAAAAAACAGGGCTTTGATGAGAAAGATATGGAATTTGTAAAAATGCAAATTAGTGACTACGCTAATTTTAAATATGACCGCAATCAAATAATGAACAAAACCATTATACCTACTGAATCGATAGAGTCGATACTTGAGAGTCGTGAATCTTTTTGGCAACGATACGAAGAATTGTACGGTAACATAGGATTTTATAACATATCATTTCCATTATACTCGGTCAACAGGGAAAAGGCAATCGTAATAGTTGAAGCAACAGAATTTCAATCAGGAACGATGGGAGGGATTTATATATTTGAAAAAAGTAATGGTCGTTTCAAACTTTCGAGCAAGGTGTACTCATTTTTGTAAATATCTTTACAAGGCATGATGGTAGAATCTATGCTGATTATGAGAATCTAACATTAGGAAGTGTTGTGATTTACAGAGGTGCAACAAAATCCTACCGATACCTATCTCACGTCATTCTGCATGAGTTTGGGCATGTGAATAGTATCTATTTGGGTTTTTTATTTGATAACGCAGCGAAGTATACTCAAAATACTGCTATTGCAATAGATGAAATATATGCATACAAATTTGGGTTGCATCACGGCGGTACTCCCTTCACTAGTGCATTTCAATCAAATGCGATCTGGCTATCTAAGACCTCGTGGAATATTGATGCAAGAAAATTACCACTACCTTCATTCGATTAAAACGATAACTATGGAAAATAAAAAGTTTAAAATCATTACAATAATCATATTAGGAATTATTTCTTCATTCAATTCTATTCGAGGACAGAACACCGCTATGATAGATTCTGCCATCGAGTTGTATGAACAGAAAAATAACATAAAGAATGGCTCTCCAGTGATAAACTATATTCTCGATAAAACATTGGTTGATGATGTGGCTATCCGCACTCTAGACAAGCAGAGGGCGCTTTTGAGAGAATTAGATATTCAGGATAATGAAAGTCTCGTTTTCCCGACAGAGCCAAAAATGGTAACCAGTAAATTAAAAACAGTAATTTTAAGTGAGACAATACAAAACCTTTATAGCCTTGGCTACGATGGCTTTTGGAAAGAATTTACAGCGAAATATGGAAAATCTGGATACCTGCAAGTCTCCGAACCTATATTTTCCAAAGATCGTAACGCATTTATTATAATCCTTGAATCTCACTATTATAAGATGGGCGGAGTTGGTAGTGCTGTTCTATATAAAAAAATTGATGGACAATGGAGTTTAGTTAATGAGCACCTTTTATATTATTAAACGCTGGGGGACGTAACAATTATTTCGAATATTTAGAGATTACTGCCACTGGATGACAAGTACTACACTCTAAAGCCATCTTGACTCATATTACATTCATCCCGTAATATCTTTGGCTATAATAATAGCTGAAAAGATGGATGAAAGTATAACGAAAGATGATTTGAGACAGTTTAGGATGTTGCTGCTTGGAGAAATAAGGGAATTATTAAGCTCTACCGGGCAGGAGAGTAGTGTAAGCGATGCAGATACTGATGAAAATACAAACTGGCTCAGGAGTAAAGCAATCCGTAAGATATTAGACATTTCACCCGGGACGTTGCAAAATCTCCGGGTTCAGGGTAAAGTAAGATTCCGGAAGGTTATGGGTTCCTATTATTATAACAGGATAGATATAGTCAACCTGTTTAATGAAGGTTGATATGAGAAGTGTACAGGACTGGCTTAGGTACATGGCAACTTGGGAAGGTGACAGGCGCCTCAATGTTTGGCACTTGGCTTTGTTACAGGCAATAGTACAGCTGGCGTATCGCCAAAGCCAAAGCAGGATCGTAAGGGTTAGCCGAAGCAGGCTTATGGCGCTATCTCATATCAATACCCTGCCGACCTACCACAAATACTTTAAGGAGTTGCAAATATTCGGGTATATCACTTACAGCCCGTCCTATCATCCCGGCTTTCGAAGTACTATAGAATTAAAAATCCCCTGATAATGATCTCAGGGGATTTTTAGTTAATGTCAGGATTGAAGCAGTAGTGCCTTCACAGCTTCTAATTTACTGGAAAGTACCGCCACAGGATCCGACTGATCGCTCGTACCATTAGAATCGGAATTCTTCAGTACTCCAATCTCATTTTCACGGGCTTTCAGCATGGCGAGAGGATCGGGCTTAACTTCGATAATTTGCTTAGGAGTTAACCGTTCTCTAAGCTGGGTCATTTCCCTGCCGACAACCTCCTGCTCAGTAAGAGCATATTCTTCCGTTTGCTTAACCGAGTGGTGACCGAGCATCTCTTTGACAACATGGATAGGTACCCCATTATTGAGGGTAACTGTACTTCCGAATGTCCTGCGTGCCTTATGGGTGTTCAGCACGCTGCTGATGCCACAAAGAACAGCAATTTCCTTTAGGTATTCATTCATCTTTTGGTTTGACCTGACAGGTAGAACAAGACCTTTTACAGCACAATCTGGATGATCCTTGTATCTATTCATAATCTCGCGAGCCTTTGGAAGTAGTGGTACATTGATAGGGGAGGTAGTTTTCTTACGCGCACTGCTGATCCACAATTCACCATCAATACCAATTTTAATATCATCATGCGTTAATTTGAATACATCGGCGTAGGCAAGCCCGGTATAACATTGGAAAACAAAAACATCCCGCACCACAGATAACCTGTCAGAAGAAAACACTTTATCTTCCAAAAGACGGAGTTCTTCCTTACTAAGGGGCTTTTTGTTGGGTTTGGTCTTTTTCCCCTTAAACAAAATGAAAGGGTCGCGGTCAATAATTTCTTTAGCAACTGCGCGAAGTACAATCTTCTTGAAGTTGGCAATGTACTTCAAGGCGGTATTGTTAGCACATTTTTTTACCGTCTTTAAATAAAATTCGTAATCCTTTACAAATTCATAATTCAGTTCCCTGAATTCCATATCCTCCCTGTTGTATTTATAGGCTATAAAGTTTCGAACATGCGACATAGCAATATTAAAGCGTTCAAGGGTACCCCAAGAATATTCTTTGGGGATCAAGGCCTCCATCTCATCATTGTGGAGCTGAAACTCTTCCAGTATTTTAGCCTTTGATACCGTTTTGCCTTTGATAAAATCCATAACGCCCTGCGTCGTTAACGTCTTTCCGCTATTCATTAGGTCAGTCTTAAACTGGTTGACCTTGGTGACCATTGAATCCAAAAAGTGATTTAGCGTCCTTGCATCTTCCTTGCTGCCAATCGCCCGCTCACTTTTTTGATCCCATCGTCTAGCATCCCATTTTCTTTTGGTAGAGGTTTCTTTAGGGATACCATCTACCGTGACCCGGAGGTAAACAAACCTGATGTCATTTTTCTTCTCGGGAGTCTTCAGAAAGAAGCTGATCCCAAAACTGTTTTCAAGCATAGTCTTACAATTTTTAAATGTTAGTAAATGTCAGACTAAAGCGCTTTCAAGTCAAGTCGTTAAGGAGGTTTACATGTTCATAATCAATTGTTTACATCAATTTTTGTGGCAGTTTTTTTTCGAGATTTAAAACTGCCACAAATCTGCCACAATAATTAAGTGTGTTTTTATAAATTTTGGTCATTAGTCTGCAAAATAAAAAACCTGCAATTTTATAAAATCACAGGTTTTTCTAAGGTCTTCTGTCGTTTTTAAGCTTTTAAGGCTTACAAAGTACGTATCGTTGTGGGCGATGAGGGGTTCGAACCCCCGACCCCCTCGGTGTAAACGAGGTGCTCTGAACCAGCTGAGCTAATCGCCCTATTTTGCAATTTCATTAAGAAACTTCCTTGCTGTAATTGCGTGTGCAAATATACGCTTAGTATTTATATCTGCAAGTGTTTTCAATTAAAAATTATAGCTTTTTTATATCTTTAAGTAAGGCTCTGTTTTCAAAATTTACCATTTCAACTTCAATAGGTTCATTTTTAGTATTTTTACCCTCAATAATGTAAATAGTACCTCCTTTATAGGATTCTTTGCTGCGCGAAAAATCTACATCGCCATTTTCGGTACACGCCTTTATATCTTCCATAGTGACCCATTTCTCTTCGAGTTTTTGTTTCGCTTCGGGAGATATTTCCAGTCCTTTACTTCGGATGTTTTTTAATACGCGGCAATTTGGCAGGTAGCAAAATTCTGTCCTCTTATTTTTAAATACAAAAAAGAGTACCATTGTGCCTATCAACAGCCCTATAAGATAATAACCTAAACGGTGTGCAAACTTCATTATTTATTTTTTTGCAAAATTAATTAAATACAGGGATGTAACTATAGTTTTCTTCTTTTTCTCTCTGTACTTATAAGGTTTAGTTCCCTGCTTGTCTGCCCGGCTACAGATGTGTTTTCTTCTGCTCGCCTTATTAAGTATGGCATAACATCTCTTACCGGACCAAACGGAAGGTATTTTGCTACATTATAACCTGAATGTGCAAGGTTAAAACTTATGTTATCACTCATTCCATATAACTGTCCGAACCATATCCTATCATCACTCTTTGATATATTTTTCTCAGCCATAATCGTCATTAACTTATATGAGCTTTCTTCGTTATGGGTTCCGGCAAAAATAGCCATAGAGTCTAAATTGTCTGCCATATATTTAACAGCAGTATCATAATTTTCGTCAGTAGCCTGTTTAGAAGCGCATATAGGAGATGTATATCCCATTTCATGTGCACGCTTATTTTCCTTTTCCATATATGCCCCTCTTACTATTTTCATACCAATGCTGAAACCTATCTGTTTAGCACGCTCGTGAAGTTTTTTAAGATAGTCCATCCTGTCCCAACGGTACATCTGGAGGGTATTAAAAACTATTGTTTTTTCCCTGTTGTATTTCCGCATCATTTGTTCCACCAAATCATCAGCAGCATCCTGCATCCAGCTTTCCTCGGCATCTATAAGTAAAGCTACATCGTTTTTATGTGCTACACTGCAAACTTTTTCAAAACGTTCTTTAACCCTCTCCCACTCTGCCGCTTCGCTTTCAGTAAGAGTTTTTCCCTCACCAAGTTTTTGATACAACTCAAACTTCCCAAAACCTGTAGGTTTAAATACGGCAAATGGTATGGCATTTTTTTCTTTAGCAAAAACAATGGTTTTTAAGGTCTTTTCCAGTGCCTTGTCAAATTCTGCTTCTTCTTCCTTTGCTTCTACAGAATAATCTAAAACCGACGATACCCCTTTAGTAAACATTTTATCTACTACCGGCAGGCAATCCTCTTCCGTAGTACCGCCACAAAAATGGTCAAATACGGTAGCTCTTATAAGCCCCTCTACAGGCAGGTGTGCCTTCAGTGCAAAGTTAGTTACAGCAGTACCAATGCGCACCAGCGGTTGCGATGCGATAAGTTTGAAAAGAAAGTAAGCCCTATCCAGTTCGGTATCACTTTTAAGTGAAAAAGCAGTTTCAGTATTATCAAAGATTTTTTCCATTGTTTTGTAGAAAATTTGTGCAAATATAAATACTGCTCAATAATTAATAGTATAAAATACCTTATTTTGCGATATATTTAATTTACTATTATAATGACACCTGTTATTACCCCAAATTATACTGTTTACTTTAACGAAAACTGCCTTGAATACCTTAATGATACATTGCTGCCGGGCAAATATTCTAAACTGTTTATACTAACAGATGCTAACACGGGGCAGTTTTGTCTTCCGTTGTTTTTAGAACAGCTATCTACAGAAGTAACTATTGAGATTATTGAAATTGAAGCTGGTGAGAGTGCTAAAACTATAGATACCTGTGTGCAGGTATGGCACGCCCTGACTGAACTTGGTGCTGACCGAAAGAGCCTTATAATTAATCTTGGGGGCGGTGTGGTTACTGATTTAGGCGGTTTTGTAGCTTCAACGTTTAAAAGAGGGATTGACTTTATAAATGTACCTACCTCTTTACTGGCAATGGTAGATGCTTCTGTTGGCGGCAAAACCGGGGTTGATTTAGGTTCATTAAAAAATCAGGTTGGGGTTATTAATAACCCAAAAGCTGTTTTAATAGATATACTTTTTTTAGAAACCCTGCCTGCTGAAGAAATTCGCTCCGGGTTTGCTGAAATGTTTAAACACGGATTAATATATGATAAAGAGTATTGGAATGATGTGGTTGATCTTGCTAATTTAATTGAAGGAGATTTAGGGCAGGCTATTCGTAAATCAGTTGAAATTAAAAACAATATTGTAGTACAAGACCCAACAGAGCTAAACATTAGGAAATCCCTTAATTTTGGGCACACATTGGGGCATGCTATAGAGTCTTACTTTCTGGAAAGTACAGATAAGCAAAATCTTTTACATGGCGAGGCTGTTGCAGCAGGTATGATACTGGAGGCTTATATATCTTATGATAAAGGACTATTGCCCGAAAGAGATTATAATGATATTAAAGCTCTTTTACTTTCTGTTTACGGACGG
>JBQGDD010000245.1:0-4758 GCA_052038845.1 Dyadobacter sp.
CGTATCAGGATTATAAATATATATTTAGATGTCCCTGTAGGGCGATACCGTGACCTTACCCCTGCTGAAATAAAAGAACTGAACCAGCTTATAGAACCCTCAAGCAAAACAGAGGAAGCCAGCCTGCCAAAGCCAAGTACAAAATCGAGCTATCCTAAAAGAAATTTAAGAAGGCAATGACTAAAATTGTTAGGTAGATAATTACATAATTTTTTTTATCTTACAAACTATATAAAATATTATGTCGTCCCAAAAAAATAATATCTTAAAAGAGAAAAAAAATTTCAAGGATGTAATATTTCCAAAATCTATCGATGAATCTAACATCGATACTCAAGATGATATATTATTTGATGGTTGTAACTTTGAATCTGAATCCAGTTTTAATTTAATAAATACAACCGGTAGAATTGTATTTATAAATTGTACGTTTAAGAAACAAGGTATTATTAAAGATTTTTCCTGCCAGACAATAGAGTTTAGAAATTGTACGTTTAATACTAAATGGACACTGCAGAATGGAGAAACAAGCTCATTAACTATAAGTCAATCAACTGGTCGAGAAATATTCATAAATGGTAATTATTTAGATATAAATATAAGCAAGAATAAGATTAATATAATTACAGTTAAAGATGTTAATGTTATTTATACATTAAACGAATCACATATAAATTTTGAAGAAAATACAATAGATTCGCTTGATATAAAATCAATTAAGAATTACTCTGCTTTCAAGTTTTTGGGTGGTGTATATAAAAGTATTCTTTTAATAGGGGAATTTAATGAAACTTTATTTTTTGATAGAAAAAGTTTAGAAATTGAAAATTTATGGATTGAATCTTCTACATTAAAGAAAAGGATTGACTTCGTCCAAGGTAAATATAAGAATGTATATTTTCATAGAAGTAATTTTGAACACCTTATTTTAATTCATGATTTTGATATTATAAAGAAAAGAAGTAATAACAAAATACATATTGAAAATATAAGCATACATTCAAATATTTTTGATAAGAATATAATTTTAAGTACATCTGTTGATAGTATAAATATATCTAATAACAAGTTCAATGAAATTTTTAACTTTAACGGGAATTATTATAAAAATACAGAAACAAAAAGCACTGATATCTCAATTGATGGGGTAAATTCTGGAAATATAGTATTTGAGAATGTGGAGTGTTATATATATATCAATGTTATAAATTTCGGCAATATTTATTTCAAGGATATTAAAGCTTTATACCTTACTATTACAGACACTCAAAACAATGGAATAATTTCTTTTACTAATATCCACGGCACTCAATTAATGGCAATTGAAGGTTCAAATATAGGTAGGTGTGAATTTCTGAACACTAATTTTGAAAATTTTAATGAAATTATAATAGCAGAAAGTAATATCAGTAATATTAGCTTTTCTAATTACTTTTTCCATATAAGTTCATTTTCAAGAAATCCAAAAATGGGTTATGGTATCAAGAATAAAAAAGATAATAATAACAATCTCAGAAAAATATATAACCAATTAAAAAAAACAGCTTTTAATAAAGGAGAAATTGATGCTGCTTTTAAATTTCAAGCCTTAGAATATAAGTATCTATTTAGAGAGAAAAGCATTTACAAGTTAGACAAGTTTTTACTTTTATTAAATTATATTTCTAATGACAATGGCTACAGTTGGTTTCGCGGAATCATTTTCACACTTACAATCTCCTTTATAACCTTTACAATATATTGCAAATACACAGACATATCTATTAGTTTCCAAAATTTCATATTATACATATCATCTTTTCCTAAATTGCAAATTAATGAGGCATTCAGTTGGAAAATAGAATTAATAACATGGATAGGACGCATATTTATAGGATATGGTATATACCAAACTATAGCAGCTTTCAGAAAATATGGTAAGACGTAGGAATACAGATATAGAGTAAAACTATAACAACTTCCTAATGATGTCTGGACACTTATAGCATTGGGGCTCCTATAGTTAAATATTTCTTACTACTTCATTCTTTTTTGTTCTCTTGCCAAAAGTGTATTTTTAACAGTATAGCAACAGTCATAGATCCACCATCATTCGGTACAGGCATTATAAAGAAACTTTTTATTTACATTTTAAAATCAACATCTGCCGTAATTTTTTATAAAATTTCCTCCCTAACCGTAAAATATAGGCACGTAGATTTTTACTATTTGGTAAAAAGAAACCCTGACTAGGTGGCCGTTTACTTAGCTGACAAAACCACACCAGATAGCCTCCGTATAGACACTAAATGCGCGAATAGCATTACAGGGACAATAAATGTTGGCAGCCAGCTAAAGGGAAAGTACAATACGGTAATATTAGGTTGTTCAAAAGCAAATTGCTGAATTGGCGAAGGTACTGAAAGAAAGGCATTAATAACGATATTGAGTAAAAATCCAAGACCAATAAAATTCCAGACTAAAATGGTTGTTCTTCCAAACCACTTTTTGTACAGCCCAAAATATCCTACTATAGGGGCTGTAAGACCAACAAGTATATCGAAATTTCTACCCTCAAAGGTCATCAGTTCAGGGACTGTACTTTCAAGATATAGCAAATACAGCGTAATCTCGACTGGTATTCGTATAATGTGTATATAAGTCAGCCTTGCCAAGGATAAACCATCGATAAACTCCCGCCCTTTCTTAGTCAGAAATAATAGAATAATTGTTGCAATTGGTGGTAAAATTCCAAACAGTATTATTTTTGGGGGAAGAGAATCAGTATTAAAACTATAAATATCCTGTATTGATAATATACCCTGTAGAATCAGCCATATCACCAGGAAAATCATAATGCGGTTTACCGTCTTAGCCAAATACAGTGCTGAATTAGTGATAAGCTGAAAAAATAATATAAGTGTTGCGGCTGTTATAAGTCCGAAGAAAGCGGCAACATAGTCTGGCAGGTTTTCTAACATTAGAATTTAAATGAATGCAATGTAAGAAGATTTTTTTATAGAATATCAATTAGCTTTTTGTGTCGATATGTTTTTGTGTGATCAGTCCCATTAACTGATTAATAAGCTTCCTTTATTATGCAATTGCCGATTTAATATCATCACCTATTCACAAATTATAAGCTTTATAGATACTATTTGATATATGCGATATAAAACATTTATAATTGTCTGCCCCCGACTTTGAAGTGTTTTATTGGCTTCAATTGGCAAACCACTTTTGATATGAAGAATACAAACACCTTTGGTATCCAGTTCATCATCAGGATTCTGATAAACCATCTAGTAATCCCAATTGGTTCACAAAGCTCACCCTTATCAATTTTAAAAAACATTTCGAGCGGAGAGAGGAAATTTCATTGAATAATTTGAGATTTCTCACCTTGAATTTATTCCGCTCGAAATGGAACTTAATAATACTTTAATTTACTGCTTCATCCTCTTCTGCTCTCTTGCTAACAGTGTATTTTTTAATAGCATGGCAATAGTCATGGGTCCTACACCACCCGGTACAGGTGTAATGAAAGAAGCTTTTTTACTAACATTTTCAAAATCTACATCCCCTGTAATTTTATAGCCTTTTTCAGTGGTATCATCAGCTACACGGGTAATACCTACGTCTATAATCACAGCATCATCCTTAACCATTTCTGCCTTTAGGTAATTTGGCACACCCAGTGCTGTTATAATAATATCTGCCTGTGTAGTTATCTGTGATATGTTCTTGGTATGGCTGTGTGTTAATGTAACCGTAGAGTTACCGGGGAAACCTTTACGCCCCATTAATATACTCATAGGACGCCCTACAATGTGGCTCCTGCCTATAACTACAGTATGCTTACCTGCCGTTTGTACATTATAACGCTCTAACAGCTCTAATATGCCAAAAGGGGTAGCAGGGATAAACGTTGTCATATCTAAAGCCATCTTACCAAAATTCTCAGGGTGGAAACCATCTACATCCTTGCTTGGATCTATTGCCAGGATAACTTTTTGTGTGTCTATTTGTTCCGGTAATGGCAACTGAACTATAAAACCGTCAATATCATCATTTTGGTTAAGCTCTTCAATTTTCTTTAAAAGCTCCATTTCAGATGTTGTGCTTGGCATTTTTACAAGGGTAGATTCAAAGCCTACACGTTCGCAAGCTTTTACTTTACTTCCCACATACGTAAGGCTCGCCCCGTCGTTACCTACAATCACGGCTGCAAGGTGAGGTACCTTCTCGCCGTTTTCCTTCATTTTGTTTACCGCCTCGGTAATCTCATTCTTAATGTCGTCAGAAGTTTTTTTTCCGTCTAATAACTGCATTGTTGTTGTGTTAAGTTTAGAATAGATATAATTAAAAAAGACGCGGTTTCGCGCGTCTTCAGATGTGTAATATTCTTTATGGCCTCATGCCTTTCATTCCGCCCATCATGCGCATCATGTTCTTGGCACCGCCACCCTGCATCATTTTCATCATTTTGCTCATCTGGTCAAACTGCTTAAGCAACTGGTTAACCTGCTGTATAGATGTGCCTGAACCTTTAGCTATACGGTTTTTACGTTTAGCATCAAGTATTGCCGGCTTAGTGCGTTCGCCGGGTGTCATAGAGTGTATAATGGCTTCTATGTGCTTAAAAGCATCATCTTCTATCTCTACATCCTTAAGGGCTTTGCCTGCCCCGGGTATCATTCCTACAAGGTCTTTCATGTTACCCATTTTTTTAACCTGCTGTATCTGGTTAAGAAAATCGTCAAAGCCAAATTCGTTTTT
>JBQGDD010000246.1:0-5066 GCA_052038845.1 Dyadobacter sp.
ACCGGGAAACCGTAAAATTCATCTTCTCCTAAATCTGAAAGCTCTTCTGTAGTAAGGTCATCGGTAATAGCCATTACCCATTTTGCAGCATTTTCAGGTCGTAGTTTAATTTTTGCATAAGCCACCCGGTGGTGTATTTCATCAATTTCGCTCATGTAAATATAAACCGGATACTTGCCAGGTTCCACCATTTTTGCAAAAGGACGCTGCTCTAATGTAAAAAAGGGGTCAGCCGCTATAATTTTACCCGTTGGCAGGTTTAGATCGCCAATATGTATCTCTGTTAACTCCTCGGCATTCATATCGCCTTCAAGATCATAGCTAAATTCAAAATCATTTGGATTGTTTGTATTCATCTTACTAAATTTAATATTGAAATTAGCTAATTGCAGGGGATATGCACTTGTATTTATACTAATTTTAACCTCGCTTTTTTTAACAGGTAAAATGGGGTTATTTAATCTTCCTGAAAAGACGGCTCAGGACTTTTTTCAATAACAAGTTTTGGGCTAAGTGTAGGTATTATTTTTCTCATAGTCTCAATATCATTGCCTGTAGCATCGGCAAAGTACCAGCTTTTTCCCTCATCTCTGGAAACTGCTATAAGTGTAGTATTAGCAGTAATGCTGCCACCGTTTACCTTCATTTCAATCATTTGGGGAACAGTACACTGAAGTTCATTTTTTTCTGCAACAATAATTTTAGAAGGCGTGCCAAAGCTTACATTTTTAAAAGCAACCCCTTCCTCCTCAAAAGCTTTAAAACTGCGTGTTATTTCGCTCAGCATTTTTTCTTCGCCCCCCATCATTATTATAATAGTTGGGTGTGTATATTTTGCAAAGGCTGCATAATCTTTATTTATAAATGCAGTACCCATTTTGTCGGCTTCTGTCAATATTACTGTATCAATATCACCATTAACACTTTGCGCCTTCATTACAAAAGGAAGTGCCGCTATCAGCAGGAATAAAATTTTTGTTTTCATAGCAAATTTTAAGTATCAGTTTTTGATATTTTATAAAAGTATAAAAAAAGCCTCTTAGTTAAAAACTAAAAGGCCTGTAATTCAGTTTGATATATTTACAGCTTGTGCATGTTGCCCGCAAGTGTTTCTATAAACTTGGTAATAGGGCCTTTAACCATCATGGCCATCATGGCGTTAAATTCGCCTTCAAAATGTAACTGTACCTCACTTGCATTATCAGATACTTTATTAATGTTGCCTGTTAGTGTAAAAGGGAGTTTATCGCTTGCCGCACCCAAAACTATTTTTGAGGGAGCCGATTTTTCCTTAATCCTGAGTTTTATTTCGGGCATTCCCTTTAAAGCAAAAATAAAAGATTCATCGCCTGTTACTTCAAACTTGGCGATATTGTCCGGCATTAGTTTTTCAAAATTCCTTACATCACATAATGCATCAAATATGTATTGAGAAGGCTTTTCTACCTTTACTTTTGGGCTGTCTAAATTCATAAGTTACTTAGTATAAATTTTAAGTGCTGATATAATATTATTCAACTGTAGGCTGATTCCACACGGCGGGGTTTTCACGCCACTCTTTAAGTGTTTCCTGTTCCTGTTCTGTAATATACTGTTTCGCAACAGCAAGGTCAAGCAGGGTATTATAATTGCCAAGCGTATTTAACGTTACATTAGCCGCTTTAAAGTTTTCTTCGGCAACATCAAAGCCATAGGTGAAAATAGCCACCATGCCTTTTACATTTGCCCCTGCCTCTTTTAATGCCTCTACAGCAAGCAGGCTGCTTTTACCGGTACTTATTAAATCTTCTACCACAACTACGTTCTGTCCTTTTTGCAGGTATCCTTCTACCTGGTTTTGCCTGCCGTGTTTTTTAGGCTCAGGGCGCACATATACAAATGGAAGCCCCATATATTCTGCTACCAGAATGCCTATCCCTATAGCACCAGTGGCAACGCCTGCTATAACATCGGGCTTTCCGTAAAGTTTTTCTATATTGCGGGCAAACTCCTCGCGTATGTAGTTACGTATGGGTGGAAATGAGAGTGTTATCCTGTTATCACAATATATAGGAGATTTCCATCCGGAAGCCCATGTAAAAGGATTTTTTGGATTTAATTTAATTGCGTTTATTTGTAAAAGCAATTCGGCTGTTTTTTTAGCTGTGTCTGTATTAAAAATCATACTGCAAATGTATAAAGTTTTTGTAAACGATAAACCGCTTTTTTTGACAAATCGTGTTGAAAAGGAAACCGATTTTCAGATATTTTTACTGGAAAGTGTAGATATAGAACAGCTTATTATAAAAATGTTTAATAATAAGGTTAATAAAGCCTGTTTATATTACCCTGATGAAAAAGAAACGCTTAAAAAATTAAAAGAGAAGATACCTGTAGTAAAAGCCGGGGGCGGACTGGTATATAATAAAAGGGGAGAAGTACTTTTTATTTTTAGGAACGGAAAATGGGATTTACCCAAAGGCGGTACTGAAAAGGGTGAAGATATTGAAGAAACTGCTATGCGGGAAGTAGAGGAAGAAACAGGCGTAAGCGGGCTGAAAATTGTGAAAAAGCTTCCAAAAACGTATCATGTGTTTAAAAGGAACGGTACATATAAATTAAAGGTTACGCATTGGTTTGAAATGAAAACCAACTTTAATGGCAATGTACAGGGACAGCTTGACGAAGGCATTGAAAAAGTTGCATGGCTAAAACCATCTGAAATTCCTGCGGTGCTGGAAAACTCTTATGAGAATATTAAACTCCTGTTTGAAAATGCAGATGTAGTTAAGGAAGGATAACAGGGCCTAAGGTTTCCATCCATACTATCCACCCTATAGCACTCCCTACTATGCCGGCAGCAATAAAGGTGAATCTTTGTTTTTTAGGAATTATACAGAATGTTATATAGGCAAGGAGTACACTGCCTATTAATCCTGTTATAATCCCAACAGAGTTTAAGGCTATAAAAGAGCTATCTCCTTTTAAGGAAAACAAGTAGGTTGATATTTTAACTTCATCACCTTTGTATGATATTTCTCCTGTAAGTAGATATTTTGCTATAGCAACTAATATGTTAGCTACCTGCCGTGACCAAAAAAAGCCAAGTAAAATCCATATCCAGTCAGTAACTGAAAGTGAGCTTTTTTGCCATATCTTCTTTCTGTTAAACCATAGTATTAAAAAGCCTATAGTGCCGGTTGCCATAGTTTGTAAAGGTGCACACAGAGTAAATATAAAATACTCACTTTGCATAGTATTACTAAGGGAATTCCTGTAGTTTAGGAAATATTCCTTTTCAGGAGAGTTTTCTTCAGACAGTATTTTTTCTTCATCTGCCCTGTAAAGTGAATCGAGTTTAGGAAACCTTTCTTTAAAATCAATAGAAACCGACTGATAGCCAAGTTTTGCTCCGTAGCCAAGTTTTTTTGCGGCAATATAATGTGCTGACTCATGAGATACAGTACCGACAATAGTTGCAATTACAAAACCTAAAACCAGATAAAGAAAAAGGCGTGTGTTGAAAGTTATTGGCAAAATATCTGAAATTTTATGCATGATATGCAGCTATTAAGTAGTTATGTAACCCTAACAGAATCAGGTACTAAAATAGTATAATCACCGCCGTTTCGCAATACATCCCTAACAATGCTTGAGCTTATGTATGATGTTCTTGCGGCAGTAAGCAAAAACACAGTTTCAATTTTTGATAGTTCGCGGTTAGTATGTGCTATAGCTTTTTCAAATTCAAAATCGGCAGGATTTCTTAAGCCTCTCAAAATAAAGTCAGCACCTACTTTTCGGCAAAGGTCTATTGTTAGCCCTTTATAGGTAATTACCTCTATTTTAGGCTCATCTTTAAAAGCTTCTTTTATAAAAAGCATCCGATCTTCAAGTGAAAACATATATTTTTTATCAGCATTAACACCTATGGCAACATAAATTTTATCAAAAAGGCTTATGCCTCTTTTTATAATATCATAATGCCCAAGTGTAATAGGGTCAAAAGAACCCGGGAATACCGCTGTTTTCATAAATTTATTTTTTGTTTAAAGCTAACTGTATGGCATTGTCAAACAGTTCGGTTAAAGATATCCCTGCTTCACGCGCCTGCTGCGGAAGTATGCTTTCGGTTGTAAGGCCTGGCACTGTATTCATTTCCAGCATGTAAGGCTCACCATCTACGATGATAAATTCACTACGGGAAAAGCCTTCCATTTTGAGTACCTCATACACCCTGCGGGCTACTGCGCTTACCTTTTCTGTCATTTCAGCAGAAATTCTTGCAGGGGTTATTTCCTGAGATTTGCCAAGGTATTTTGCATCATAATCAAAAAACTCATTTTCAGATACAATTTCTGTTATAGGGAGCACTTTTGTTGTGCCGCCATAATTTATAACCCCTACAGAAACCTCTGTACCGTCTAAAAAGCTTTCTATAATAATTTCACTGTCTTCTTTGTAAGCCTTTTCAATAGCGGGTAACAGTTCATCATTAGTTTTTACTTTAGATATCCCAAAACTTGAACCTGATTTATTAGGCTTTACAAAACAGGGTAAACCGATTTTAGTGATTATTTCTTCGGTATAAATTTTATCTCCTTTGTTAAGGTAATAAGAAATAGCCGTTTTTATACCGTAAGGCTTTAATACCGAGAGCAGGTCACGTTTATTAAAGGTCAGTGCCGCCTGATAAGAGGGGCAGGAGGTATGCGGCAGTCCAAGTAATTCAAGATAGGCAAGCATCAGCCCGTCTTCCCCGGGGTTGCCGTGTATGGCATTAAAAACAACATCAAATGTTATTTTTGTATTTTTATATTCAACCGAAAAATCGTGCCTGTTTATAGGGTATTCATTATCATTATTATCTACCATTACCCATTTGTCTTTTAATATATGTACCCTGTAGGGCATATATTTAGATTTGTCCAAATACTGGTAAACTACATTTCCGCTGGATAGTGATATTTGGTATTCACTGGAATAACCGCCCATAATTATGGCAACATTTTTCATTGGTTTGCGTTTAATTTGCTTACACAAAAATATCATTATTTATTCAAAGTTATAAGTTTGTTATTATTTAT
>JBQGDD010000247.1:0-5279 GCA_052038845.1 Dyadobacter sp.
CCATATTGATGCCCTCGTTAACAGTAGTATCATAAATAAAAACATTGCCTGAAAACCCGTTTATAGGCCCTGCTGTTGTTTTAAAAATTTTATTTGAACTAAAAGCCAAGTAACCACTATAGATACAATCCGGAAGCTCCGGCACATTAGCTGATTCAGCATCTGCGGTAAACGGAAATGTAAAAGGCGCACATTGCGAAAATGAACTTTGGCTAAATGCACATAATAAAACGAAGGGTAAAATAATTTTTTTCATAACGAAATCTTTTAGAATTAATACTGAGATAAAAGTATAACAGCATTAATTACTGACAGTTATTAAAAAACGGCGATTAGTTATAAATTCCAAGTATTGATGCCTGAAGCCCTGAAGGCGTAAGTCCGCTATGGGTTTTTATAAATCCGCTAAAGTTAGCCTGGCTGTCAAAGTTAAGCTCAAACGCTATCTCTTTTAGGGAGAGCTTACCCAAAAGCATAAGCCTTTTTATTTCGAGCATAACCTCTTCGTGTATAAGTTTAAGGGGTGTTTTTCCCAGCCCCGATTTGCAGGCATCATTTAGTTTATCTGCGCTGCAGCCCAGTATTTCACAATAGTCAGAAACCTTTTTACGTGAATATACTTCTGTTGCCAATAATGATAAAAAACGTATCACAATGTCTTTGTCATTCATTTTTACAGTGTCACTGTGCAGCTCCGGCAGTGAAATAAGTATTATTTGCAGGTAGCTGTATATTTTATGCAGTGAAAATGAGGTTATTTCTTTATTTTCCAGCAACAACAGCATTCGCTCTGTTACATCATAAAGGTGTGAAAATGTAGCATAGTTTAAATTAAATACCTGATTTTCAAAATACAAGTGGTAGTGCCGTAGCGGCTGTATAAACTGGAAAACATCTTTACGGAACTGAATGAGCAGCCCCTGTGCACTGCATCGGTTCATCAGGTGTATCTGCCCGGGGTATATGGCATAAAGCTGCCCGGCTGCCATTTTATATTCCGAAAAATCTATAAACTGCCTGCCCTCCCCGCTTTTTACCAAGATTATTTCAAAATAATCATGCCGGTGCGGATGGTTAAAATCATAGGGATTATTGTAATCAAGAGCCTCAATAAGCAATGGCCTTTCCTGCTCAGGGAGTAGAACAGGGTTAGTAGGTATGTTGCCAGGCTTTGTCATTACTAATGTTAATTTATCTCTGTTTACAATGCACTCATGGTCAGTACAACCAAATGACACAACAAATTAACATTATTTTTAGCTGCTACCCTACTTTATATTCTCTTTTTTAAACATCATACCTGATAGTAGTTATAAAAAGTACCCGATACAGTTGCCTGACCGGGTACCCTCTAACATAAACAAACAATTAATCTAAATAACCTGAAAAAGACTATTTTAATTAAACCTTATTGCCAGCCCCCGCCAAGGGCTTTATATAAATTTATAACAGCCGAAAACTGCCTGTACTTATTATCTATCAAATTCAGTTCGCTGTTAAGTGCGTTATCTTTTGCAGTAAGCACCTCAAGGTAGTTTACCAAGCCATATTCTAAAAGCTCATCACTATATTCAGCAGCTTTAATTAACGCGTCTGCCTGCTTTTCGCGTATGCTGAGCTTGGTAGTTTCATTATTATAATTTGCAAGCGCATCACTAACTTCTTTACTGGCATTTATTAATGCCTGTTCAAACTGTACATATGCCTGCTCCTGCATTGCCTGCCGCACTTCATACTGGGTTTTTATCTGCCTTTGGTTAAATAAGGGTTGTGTAAGCCCCGTAAGTATATTGGCAAATATCGAATTAGTACTGAACAGATCTTTAATCTCAAGGCTCTGTAAACCTCCCGAAGCGGTTATTGTTAACGATGGGTAAAAATTAGCACGGGCAACGTTAGTCAGCTCAAAAGCATTAACCAAACCAAATTCAGCAGCAACCACATCCGGGCGGTTGCGCAGCAGCAATGCCGAAAACCCAAGCTTTATTTCGGGGTTAAGCTCCTGCTCATCAAAAGTTGTCCTTTCAATATTGTGCGGAGCTTCTCCCAACAATATGCTCATTGTATTTTCAAGCAGTACAATATTGTTTTTAATATCTTCAATAATCAGCTCGGTAGTATATTTCTGTGCCTCTGTCTGTTTTACGCCCACCTCATTTACATTACCTGCCTCTTTTAGTGCAACAATTGTTTCTACACTTTCATTTCTGTTAATAAGGGTTTCATCAGCAAGTTTAAGCTGTGCGTCAAGCGACAGTAACTGGTAATACACCGATGCTATATCGGTTACAACCTCAGTCTTAACCGCCTGGTTGGCAGCAATAGTCTGCAGGTATGTAGCATTTGCAGCACGCTTGTTACTGCGTATCTTACCCCAAATGTCAGCTTCCCAGGATAATGCACTGCTTAGCTGGTACTGATCTAAAGCGCCATCAAAAAAAGCTCCAAACTGGCTGTTACGCGCCAGCTCCTGGTGATTCCAGCTTGCAGTTACGCTAAGTGTAGGCAGGTAGCCCACTTTAGCCTGCTTTAAATAAGCATTAGCTGCTGTAATATTTTGCAAAGCTATCCTTATGTCAAAATTATTTTGCAGTCCTTTTTCAATGTGTTTCTGTAAAACAGGGTCAGTAAAAAGATCCTGCCATTTTACATCAGCCATAGATGTACTGTCTTTGGCTACAACTTCTGTACGGTACAGGTCTTCAGCCACTACATCGTCAGGCCTTTCATAGTTTTTAGCCACAAAGCACGACTGCATAAGCATACCTGCCAGGGCTAAAAATAATATTCTGTATATTTTTAAACGTGTCATTTATATCGTGTTTTATACTATACTGGTTTCGGTTTCATCCTCTTTTGGTTTGCCTGATATCCTTTCCTGTAATCCCTGGAAAATAACAAACAATACTGGTATAACAAACACACCAAAGATGGTTCCTATAAGCATTCCGCCCACAGCCCCCATACCTATAGAGCGGTTACCTACTGCCCCTACCCCGGTAGAAAGTGCCAACGGCAATAACCCGAATATAAAGGCAAAAGAAGTCATTAATATAGGCCGTAAACGTGCTTTTGCCCCCTCTATGGCAGATTGTGACAGGCTCATGCCGTGCCGCCTTCGCTGTATGGCAAACTCTACAATAAGTATGGCATTTTTAGCCAATAGCCCTATAAGCATAATCAATGCAACCTGAAAGTATATGTTGTTTTCCAGCCCTGCCAGCCTTACAAAGCCAATTGCCCCAGCTATACCTACAGGCAATGATAACAGAACCGATAGCGGCAGCAGGTAGCTTTCATACTGCGCACTTAACAGGAAGTACACAAATATTAAACTAAGCAGGAATACACCTGCAGCCTGGTTACCTGCAATAATTTCTTCGCGGGTCATACCCGAAAATTCATACGTATAATTGTTTGGCAGGTGCTGTTCGGCAGTTTCCTGTATAGCGGCAATGGCATCTCCGCTACTAAAGCCGGGATTGGCTTTACCGTTAACATTTACCGCTTTAAGCAGGTTAAACCTTGCTACAGCTTCCGGACCGTATATCTTTTTAAAATCAACAAACTGGCTTATGGCAACCATTTGGTCACCGGAATTACGAACATATATATTATTGATAGACCTCTCGTCTGCCCTGTCTTCCGGTTTTGACTGTACCATTACACGGAACTGCTTACCAAAACGGTTAAAATCTGTAGTATAAAGCCCCCCATAATAACCCTGCATTGTATTAAATATGTCACTTACCGATACCCCCGCATCTTTAGCCCTTTCCACATTAATATCCATCTGATACTGCGGAAAATTAGGGTTAAAGTTGGTCATGGCATACTGTATTTCAGGACGCTTGGAAAGTTCGGCTAAAAATTCATTTGAAACTCTACTTACATTAGCCCAATCGTCATCGCCCGTATCCTGAAGTTTAAATTCAAATCCGTCGGCAGTACCAAAACCCTGTACACTTGGAGGTGTAAAAAACAGCATTTTAGCATCTTTAATTATTGCTGAACGGGCAAAAAGCTCTCCAACAATTGCATCAACCGACTGGTTGTCTTCCTTACGTTCTTTCCAGTCTTTAAGGCGCATAATGGTAAATGCATACGAACCACCGTTTACCCTGTTAAGCAAACTGAAACCAACTACGCTCATCCTCGCCTCAACCATAGGCATAGACTGTAGTATCGAGTCAAGCTGATCTACGGCTTCCTGTGTTTTTTCAAGCGTTGTTCCCGGTGGCATAGTTAAATCTGCCATTATGATACCCCTGTCTTCATTAGGTATAAATCCGGCTGGGGTTGTAGCAAATAAAATATATGTAATACCCGAAAATACAAGTAGTGCCATTACAGTTACCCACTTCTTTTTTACAAGGAAGCCAAGTGACTTAACATACTTTTGGTTCATCCTGTCAAAACCGGTATTAAAAGCTATAAAAAACCTGTCTTTAAAATTTTTCTTTTTATGGTGGTCGCCCTCTTTATGTGGTTTAAGCAAAAGCGCACAAAGCGCAGGGCTTAACGTTAATGCATTAACCGCCGAAATAAGGATTGATACTGCAAGCGTAATAGCAAACTGCTGATAGAATACTCCCGATGGCCCTTTAAGGAACGATACCGGAATAAATACCGCCGACATTACTAGCGTAATAGAAATAATTGCCCCCGTAATTTCGCTCATGGCAGATATGGTAGCTTTCTTGGCATCCTGCTCTCCTTCATCAAGCTTGGCATGCACCGCCTCTACTACCACAATGGCATCATCTACCACAATACCAATAGCAAGCACAAGCGCAAACAGCGTAAGCAGGTTGATAGAAAACCCAAAAACATTGAGGAAGAAAAATGTACCTACAATGGCAACCGGAACCGCAATAGCAGGAATTAATGTAGAACGTACATCCTGCAAGAACAGGAATACAACTATAAATACCAGTACAAAAGCTTCTACAAGGGTTGATATTACCTTGCTTATAGAAGCATCAAGAAACGTTTTGGTATTCATAGGCACTACATACTCTATACCTTCAGGAAAAGTGGATTCACTTTCCTTAAGTATCTCCATAACCTCGTCAATAATATCATTGGCATTAGAGCCTGAAGTCTGGAAAATACCTACAGCAACACCATCGTTACCCATACCAAAGTTTTTAGAGCCATAGTTAAATGCTCCTAACTCTATTGTAGCTACATCTTTTAAACGAAGGAAATTACCACCGCCTGCCGATTTTACTACTATATCCTCATATTCTTCTACCTGTGCAAGGCGTCCTTTATAT
>JBQGDD010000248.1:0-2416 GCA_052038845.1 Dyadobacter sp.
TAATGACCTTAAGGTAGAAAACGGTAAATATAACGGCGAAGATTACCGCTATGTGGTACTCAGGAAAACAGTACTGTACCCACAAAAAGACGGCAGGCTGGAAATAGAGCCGCTTTCATTAGATATACTTATGGATGTACCTACAGGCAGGCGCGATATGTTTGGTCGTCAGTTTTCTACACAGGCAAACAAAATAGTATCTGCCGATAAAAAATATATCACCGTAAAACCATTACCTGAAAGTGGCAAACCTGCAGATTTTACAGGTGCTGTGGGCAGTTTCGACTTTAAAGTAAAACCATCTAAAACGCAACTGTCAACAGGAGAATCATTACAGCTTGATGTAAGTGTATCGGGCAGGGGTAACCTTAAATTGTTTACGCTGCCTAAACCGGTAGTACCTTCTTCACTCGAAATGTATGACCCTGAGCGAAAGGAAAATGTAAATACCCCGCTAACGGGTATGCAGGGTTCTGTTACAGATATATATACTATAGTGCCACAAAATAAAGGTAAGTATCCAATAAAAGGTATGTCATTCTCTTATTTTGACCCTGCGGCGGGCACTTATAAAACTATTACCACTGATGAGCTGATGATAGATGTTCAGCAGGGAGCAGGTTCGCCATCAGCATCAGAAAACCAGCCATCAGCACAAAAACAGGATGTAAAAAATACAGAGCAGTTCAGGTTTGTAAGCCTTACTACTACGCTGCAATCAATGGAGCGTGAAGATTTCTTTGGTTCGGGGCTGTTTTATGCCTTGCTGTTTGCACCGTTTTTACTGATACCGATAGTAATATTGCTCAAGAAGAAAAAAGAGGCTTACGACAGCGATGTTACCGGAAGCAAAATACGCAAAAGCAACAGGCTGGCTAAAAAATACCTTGGCGAGGCTAAAAAGCAATTGGGTAATAAAGAGCCGTTTTATGTGGCTTTGGAAAAAGCCCTACACAACTTCCTTAAAGCAAAGCTGAACATTGAAACATCTGAAATGAGCAAGCCCAATATAGAAGAGTTGCTGCTTAGCCGTAACGCTAAGCCAGAAACGGTAAAAGATTTTATCAGTATTATGAACAGTTGCGAGTTTGCCCGTTATGCGCCGTCGTCGGCTCCTGCCATGCAGCAGGATTATGATAACGCGGTAAATGTTATAACGGCACTGGAAAAGCAGATTTAATAGTAGTAAGATGATGAAAAACCTTCTATACATAATATCGCTATTTATTTTTACCCAAAGCTGGGCACAGGCAGGCTTTGAAAAGGGTAACGAATTGTACACGCAGGGCAAGTTTAAAGAAGCTGCACAAAGCTATGAGAGCATTCTTAAAAGCGGGCAGGAGTCAGCCGAGGTATATTTTAACCTTGGTAATGCCTACTATAAGCTGGACAGTGTTGCCCCTGCCATATACAATTATGAAAAAGCACTGCTGTTAAGACCCAACTATAAAGATGCTGCCATAAACCTGGGCTATGCCCAAAAAATGACCATTGATAACATAGAGGCCGTACCGCAGGTAGGCTTTTCTAAAATGTTGTATAATTTTACTTCAGCATATCATTATAATCAATGGGCGTGGGCTGCAGTTATATGGGCTTTTGGCTTCCTGATTTTGTTTATAGGCTATTATCTTACAGGCAGGACACTGTTTAAGCGTATCTTTTTTATAGGGATGTTTATAGCGTTATTAGCCATACTGCTCAGTATTTTTTCGGCAGTATATGTAAAATCAGCTCTTGAAGATGAGCGTCCGGCAATTGTTTTCAGTGAAGTGGTATCTGTCAAAAGCGAGCCACTGCAAAATGCCGATGATGCTTTTATACTGCATGAAGGCACAAAGGTTTATGTAACTGAAACCCTTGATAACTGGAAAAAAATAACCCTTGCTAATGATACCGAAGGCTGGATACCTGCCGGTGCCATTAAAGAGTTAAAGCAGTAATAGCCATATTTGCAGGGCTATAGTGTTTTTGCGGTTTACTGTTAAATTGTTGGCATAAATACCTTTACTTGGAATATTTTACTAATTTCGGGCAACAAATTATTAGTTAATTTAATTGCTGCATGCTTTCACTAAAGAAGATTGATAAGTACAGGAGGGCGGTAACGCATGGTATTACCAGGCATATAGGGCAGTCTTCCAAAGGGAGTACTATAACTGATGCTTCTCAAATAAAAAAAGTATTAATAATACGCCCCAACCACAGGCTGGGGAATTTATTGCTTATAACCCCGCTGTTGCAGGAAATAGAAAATAATTTTCCTGACGCTAAAACAGACCTGTTTGTAAGGGGAGGGCTTGCACCCATATTGTTTAAAAATTACAGTAGCATAAACCGGATAATACAACTGCCTAAAAAACCTTTTAAGCAACTTCCGCTTTACCTTGCCAGGTGGATAACTGTTAGCAGTAAA
>JBQGDD010000249.1:0-6130 GCA_052038845.1 Dyadobacter sp.
GTTGTAATACCGTTAATTGCAGTAGTTATTTCATATTGCACCCATCCTTCCTCATCAGAGTACCGCTTAATATCATCCTGCAATGTTACATCAAATAAAAAATAGCCGTCGTCATCGGTAACGGTTGTAAGATTTATATCGCCCAAATGCAGCTTAACCTCCAAACCCGGTATTTCAAATGTATCGAATTGCTTATAGGTAAATTTCAGTGTCCTGAAAAAAGACGTTTCCTTTACCTGTAAAGGATGGTTATCTAACACCCTTCCTTTTACATACAGGTGAAGGTTTGTACCATAACTTCGGTAAGGTACAGCAAGCAGGTTTTTTATAGTATAGCTGCCAAATAATTTTTTAATTCTCTTTAGCATCAAAATTAATTTTCCTGTTAGGTTTAGGAAAAGTACTGCTAAAAGAAATTTATTCCTAAAAGTTTAGTTTTTCTTTAAGTTTGGTAAAAAATAAGCTATTACACCAATCAGTGGCAGGTATGCACATATCTGGTACACATATTCTACACTTGTACTGTCTGCAAAATACCCCAACAGGGCTGAGCCTAAACCACCCATACCAAAGGCAAATCCATAAAACAGCCCTGATATCATCCCGAGTTTTTTAGGCAGCAGTTCCTGTGCATATACCAGTATTGCAGGAAAAGCAGAAGATATTATAGTACCTATTATTACAGAAAAAATACTGGTCCAGAAAAGGTTGGCGTATGGCAGCATAAGAGTAAAAGGCGCTACGCCGAGTACCGAAAACCATATTACATATTTACGCCCAAATTTATCACCCAGTGGGCCACCAAGCAAAGTACCTATGGCTACTGAAATAAGAAACAAGAACAGGTAAAACTGCGCATCTTTTACCGAAAGGGCAAATTTTTCCATCAGGTAAAAAGTAAAGTAGCTTGAAATACCCGCCACATAAAAATATTTAGAAAAAATAAGCACTAACAGTATAATAACCGAAATGGTTACCTGCAAAGGAGTTAAGTTAGGCAGGTTAACTAAAGCCACCTTCTTTTTAGCGGTAAGGTTAAGGTGCTCCTTATACCAGTTGGCAACCCTATAAAGTACTGCAATGGCTATCAGTACAAAAACGGCAAACCATATAATATAACGCTGACCGTGCGGCACTACTATCCATGCAATTAATAAAGGCCCGATAGCTGTACCTGTATTACCCCCTATCTGGAAAATTGACTGGGCCAAACCTCTCCTGCCCCCTGAGGCAAGATAAGAAACCCTTGAAGATTCAGGGTGAAATATAGATGAACCTATCCCTACCAATACTACAGACAGTAATATTATAGCAAAAGAGCCTGCATAAGATAATAAAATAATACCCGAAAGGGTAAACACCATACCGAAAATCTGTGAGTAAGGCTTAGGATTTTTATCTGTATAAAAGCCTACAAACGGCTGAAGTATGGATGCTGCCATCTGGTAAGAAAATGTAATAAGCCCTATCTGTGTAAAAGTTAGGTTATAATTCTCTTTAAGAATGGGATATGCAGCCGGAATTACCGCCTGTAGCAAATCATTAAGTAAATGCGCAAAACTTATAGAAAATAATATTGAATAAACTGTTTTTTGCGTCAGTCCCCTGTCCTGCTCGTCTACTACCTTAGTCTCTCCTGTTTCCATGAAATTTTAATAAATAATTAATAACCAATACCAAAATGCCAGGGTTATAAATGAAAGCGGAATCCCCACCCCTATCATCATCCCGGCAAGCCGGGGCTTTAACCCGTGTGCAGAAGCAAGTATAGCAGCCGTTATCATCGGTGCCATTGCCGATTCCATTATTGATACTTCTGTAATAACACCCTTGCTACCCAAAACTACCTTATACAGCACAAAGAAAAAAGCAGGCATAAGGAACAGTTTAAAGAAAAGCCCAAGCGAAAGAAAATTCCAGTGTTTGCTGTGCCTGTCTATTTTTAACTGCATACCCACTGCTACAAGTGCAACAGGAGTTACCGTATTCCCTAACCTTAATAAAACTGATTGTACATTGGGTATAAAGTCATAATGCAGGATATTCATGCAAACCCCTGCAAAAAAAGCGATAAATGGCGGAAAAAACAAAATCTTCTTTGCCATTGCAGCAGCAGTTGTTACCCCCCGGGAATATGCGGCGGCTACAATAATACCTAGTGTTGCCATAACTACAAATGAGCCTGGCTGATCTACAATTATTGCTGTTTCCAGCCCTGCTTTACCATAAAGTGCCTCTATAACAGGAAAACCTACAAAAGAGGTATTGCCCAACCCGGCGGTAAGTATTAAACAGCCTGTGAGTTTACGAGACCATTTAAATACTTTACCAAGTACTGCAAAGAATAAAAAAGATAAACCAAACCCGAGCCATGCTACCCCAAGCGGGTATAAAAGATTAGCACTTACTTCTATTTTAGGGATGTAATACAATGCCAAAGCAGGCAGAGATATATGTATTACAAACTGATTTAGTGCCACATAGGCATTGGCAGGAAACGCTTTTACACGTTGCAGTGCAACACCTGCAAGCAGGCAGATGAATATAAGGATTATACTATCCATTGTTTACTGCTATATCTGCCATATTTTCCTCATTGCTCCACTTCTTCTCTTTAAAGTTAAGCACTAGTATAATTATGAACGTAGATACCCCGGAGAAAAATATACTAAATACCATAGGGAACACAGTCCCGTCATGCAGTCCGCTAACAAGTGCCGAAAGCCCTGCCCCACAAACCATTTGTATAAAGCCAATTAATGCGGAGGCACTGCCTGCATTATATGTAAAAGGGGCAAGACCCATTGCGGTAGCATTAGGTACTAAAAAACCTAATGAAAATAAAAAGATAATTAATGTTGCAATAAGCAGCGGTGCTGTTAACAACCCAATTGAAAGTAAAATCATAACTACTATAGAGTCTGCTACAAGAACTACAGATGCGAGAGATATAACCTGCAACGGGCTGAATTTATTAAGCATAAGCCTGTTTAGCTGGCTACCAACAATAAAGCCCATTGCATTTCCGCCAAATACCCAGGCATACTGGGTTTCGGTAAATTTAAAATACTCCATAAATACAAATGGCGAACCGCTTATATAGGCAAACATTCCTGCCATGGCAACACTGCCGCATAATGCATAAAATATAAAGGTACGCTGGGTTAAAACCTCTTTATAATCTTTCAGTATCGCTCCGGCTCTCAAAGATTTTGCCCTGTTGGCATTTTTACTTTCAGGTAATAAAATCCATACGGCAATAATAAGTATAAAACTAAAAATTGTGAGGAAGTAAAAAATACTGCGCCATGTAGAAACAGTAAGCAGCCATCCGCCAATAGTTGGAGCCAGTATAGGAGCAACCCCTACAATGAGCATTAATATGGAAAATATTTTTGGTATTTCAGAAACAGGAAAAAGGTCGCGCACTACTGCCCTGCTCACTACCATACCTACACATCCGCCCAACGCCAGGAGAACCCGCAATGCTATAAGCCAGTTAATAGATGGCGCAAGGGCACACCCAATAGAAGCTAAGAGAAAAACACTTAATCCAAAAATAAGTGGTTTTCTGCGCCCGAATTTATCGGTTATAGGACCATAGAAAAGCTGACCTATGCTGATACCTATAAAATAACTGGTAAGAGAAAGTGCTACCTGAGATATATCTGTATTAAGGCTTGCTGCTATAGACGGGAAAGCAGGCAGGTACATATCTATGCTGAATGGCGCAAGTGCAGACAGCCCCCCAAGTATAAAAAGGATGGTATATTTTTGTTTTGTAGTCATTAAATAAGGAGAGTAATATAATTTAATATTCAGCGCAGTATTCTTTACAGAGTATGCCGGGATATTTTTTTGCAAAAATACAGCCTTTATATGATATAATAATTACTTTTGTAATATATTTTATTACAGTATGATATCCGGTAAGTTTGCCATAACATTACATATCCTTACACTCATGACAAAGTTTCCTGAAGATTTTTTATCTTCAGAATTTTTGGCATCCAGTATGAATATCAATCCTGTATTGGTTAGAAAAGAAATAGCCAACCTTAAAAAGCATGCGCTGGTAGAGTGCCGCGAAGGCAAAAACGGCGGAACAAGGCTGGCAGTTGCTGCTAAAAACCTTACCCTCGAAGACATTTTTAAAATTACCTTTGAAAGTGTAAACCTGGGCTATTGTAAAAATGAACCAAATCCTAAGTGTCCTGTAGGACAGAAAATTAATCAAAACCTTGATAATCTTTATAATGATATTAATATGGGTATAAGTAAAAAACTATCGCAGATATCACTTTTGGAATTTACAGGGGGCTTCTGACATTTTTTTTAAGTAGAACTGTAACTTTATTTATTACATATAAATTTTTAATTATGAAAACAGCAATTATTGGAGCTACCGGATTTGTAGGCAGTAGTTTAGTAAAAGAGTTTGCCAACCGCAAACACGGTGTTACCGCTATTAGCAGAAACCCCGCTAAAGAAAACACAGCAGGAGTACAATACAACAAAGCCAATGTATATAATGTAGATGAGCTGGCTGAAGCACTTAAAGGGCATGATATAGTTATAAGCGCCTTTAATCCCGGCTGGTCTAACCCTGATATATATGACGATTTTCTTAAGGGAGCAAAGTCGATACAAGAGGCTGTAAAAAAGTCAGGAGTTAAAAGATACATTATTATTGGTGGTGCAGGCAGCCTGTATATTGCCCCTGGTGTTCAAACTGTTGATACACCCGAATTTCCTCAGGAAATTAAAGCCGGAGCTACTGCCGCAAGAGACTATTTAGACATCCTTAGAAAGGAGACCGAACTTGACTGGGTATTTTTTAGCCCTGCCATAGAAATGCATCCGGGTATCACTACAGGCAGGACAGGTAATTACAGGTTAGGACTGGAAAGCCCTGTTTTTGATGATAACGGACAAAGCATACTTTCTGTAGAAGATCTTGCAATAGTTATTGCTGATGAAGCTGAAAACCCTAAACATAATCAGCAGCGTTTTACTGCTGCGTACTAATGAAAATCAAATACTTCATTTAAAGGAATGCAGACAATTGCATTCCTTTAATTATTTTACAGATACAGATTATTATTAAACGGTTCAGTAAAATTTATGTAATTTTACTTTTATAAAAACTGCATTTATTTGAAAAAGCCTGCAAGCCATAAAACCGCATTACACGAAAAAGAAGGAGTTTCTCAGCCTGAAAGCATCAGTAAAGCATCTATAGCGCACATTACCACGTTACGAAAAAAACAGCCTACAGCACAGGAATTGACTGAAGGCATACTAAATGGAAACAAAACGGCCCTTAGCCGTGCCATAACTTTAGTTGAAAGCACAAACCCTACACACCTTGAAAAAGCGAATGACGTTATTAATGGCTGCCTACCCCATGCTGATAAATCAGTCAGAATAGGGATAACAGGTGTACCAGGTGTAGGTAAAAGTACTTTTATTGAAGCCTTTGGCAAACAGCTTACCGGCTTAGGCAAAAAAGTTGCAGTGCTGGCGGTTGACCCCAGCAGTTCGCTTTCACACGGCAGTATATTAGGCGATAAAACAAGAATGGAAGAGCTTGTTAAAGATGAGAATGCTTACATACGCCCGTCTGCTTCGAGAGATACTCTGGGTGGTGTAGCACGAAAAACAAGGGAAGCTATTATTTTATGCGAAGCCTGCGGGTTTGATACTATTATTATAGAAACTGTGGGTGTAGGACAAAGCGAAACTGCCGTACACAGTATGGTTGATTTTTTCCTGCTGTTGAAAATAGCGGGTGCGGGAGATGAATTACAGGGTATAAAGCGCGGCATTATGGAAATGGCCGACCTAATAGTAATTAATAAAGCGGATGGCGATAATATAAAAAAGGCTAAACTTGCCAAAACTGAATTTAACCGAGCCCTGCATCTTTTCCCTGCTAAACCATCAGGGTGGCAGCCAAAGGTTACTACCTGTAGTTCTGTTACGGGTGACGGTATTGCTGATGTATGGCAGATTGTAAGCGATTATTTTGAACTTGCTAAGGGCAACAGTTATTTTGATACCCGCCGGAAAGAGCAAAACCGCTACTGGCTTACAGAAACCATTAATGAGCAGCTTAAAAACAGTTTTT
>JBQGDD010000250.1:0-3027 GCA_052038845.1 Dyadobacter sp.
GCATTAATACCTATAAGCGGGCTCCAGTTTATCGGTGTAACATTGCCTGTAGGACCATATGATCCATAAGTTCCTGTTAAAGGGGTAGGAGATGAACAAACATCTAAAGAAATATTTGAAGATGTTGAAAAACATAAATTATTTACATTATATCCACCATTACAAACTGATCCCTGTCCATTAGCTCCTGGATTAGGCGATAATAGAATAGTTGTTCCATTTGGACCTACTAAATAAAATGCAAGATCTGAAACGTATGTATGATTAGCCGTAAAACATATTTGTATTTCGGTTTGAGCAGTAATTAAAGCTTCCGGTGGTGGTGGGTTATAATAAGTAAATGAGCTGTTTGCTAATACAGATCCAACTAAAAATGTTTCTTCACAAGAAGTTGGTACAGCTTCAGCTTCTACTTCACCATTCATATTCCATACCCATGCATTATCACAAAGTATAAGTTCATTGGTACTATCGTAAATATGAACCCTATATCCATCACTGGGTAAGTTTGTTATTGTAGATGTTGCGCCGGTTTCAGTTGCATACTGTACCCATGAAGAGGACGATTCTTCATGATAATACCATATAAAGGTAAATGGACCATTAGCTGACGCAGGCGGCGTAGCTGTAAGACTACCACTATTTGTATTAATACCATCTGCGCACCAAACATATATCATATCATTTTCGATATCCTGTGCGGTATAAACCGTAGGTACAGCTCCAGTATTGCCATTTGCAGTTATTTGGGCATTAACTTTAAAAGCAAATAAAAGAAATAGCCCGAAATAGAGTATATTTTTTTTCATGTGAATTTTATTTTTGGGCTTCTAATTCTTCAATTCTTCTTGCAACTTCATCAACTGCTACTCTGTAACGATAAATATCCTGTGAGTTTTGGTCATCCTCCGCTTTTTTGAGTTTATCATTAGCGTGAGATAAACGATCTTTCAATTCATCTAAAGTGAGCTCATTAAATGTAGGTGCTGACACATGAGCAACAGGCTCTACAACTTTAGATGTAACCGTACCTTTTACGCCTTGCGCCTTATATATTACAACACCATTAGGTTTTGTCCTTAATATATCAGAAGAATCTTTATTTTCCTGACTATAAGAAATGGTTGCATACATAGACAATACTATTAGAATATACTTTTTTTTCATAGGTTCAAACTATTGCTTCCTTAAAATATTTTAAATAATTATAATACAAATAAACTTATGTATATCTACTTTTAACCTTAATTTTTAAAGGGCGAAATTTACATAAATTTGACCCAAATAAAACATAAAAACAGATCTTTTTACTATAACAGGTAAAAATACATTAACCCTACCAAATTTTTATAAAAAATTCTGTTTTAGGAACATTATATTTTATTATAACGATATAACGTTGCTTATAGTATTTTTTTAACATTAAGACACCAATAACACCTATAAATTTTCGCACCTCAATATTTAAATATATATACATATTCTACTCCAATATTTAGAGTTACATCTCATTTTAAATTTTAAAATTAATAGCTATAAATTAAATTATATGAGCTAATATTTCGAATTACCTTAAATTATTGCTTTATTTAATATATTTTCATAATTTGCATAATACAAATCTTATTAATTATGACTTCAATAACACGCCTTTTTGATTTTGCTTATTATCAATTAGAAAAATATAGTCTTGATGACGCTCTTGTTACTAAATATGGTGAAGAGTGGATAAAAACCTCTACACAGGAGTATGTTGATAAAGCTAATGCTTTTTCGAGAGGACTATTGCGTATGGGTGTGCAAAGACATGATAAAATTGCCGTTATATCTTCTAATAACCGAACGGAATGGCATATAGTGGATATTGGCACAATGCAGACAGGGGCGCAAAATGTACCCGTATATCCTACAATCACAGAAGAAGATTATGAATATATACTTAACCATTCTGAGGCTAAGTACTGCATTGTATCTGATGAAGACCTCTATAAAAAAATAATGTCTATCAGGCAAAATGTCCCCGGGCTTAAGGAGATATATTCTTTTAATAAGGTTAATAGCTGTAAAAACTGGGATGAAATACTCGAACTGGGTAAAGATAACAGCAACCAGGCTGAGGTAGATGCTATAAAAGACGGCATTAAAGAAGATGATTTAGCAACGGTTATTTACACATCAGGTACTACCGGCAGACCAAAAGGTGTAATGCTTTCTCATAAAAATATTGTATCTGATGTATTAATGAGTGCCGACAGAGTACCTTTTGAGCCCGGCAAAACAAGGGCTTTAAGCTTTTTACCTATATGCCATATCTATGAGCGTATGATTTTGTACCTATATCAATATTATGGTGTAGCTACTTATTTTGCCGAATCTATAGAAAAAGTCAGCGATAATATTAAAGAAGCCAAACCTGATGTAATCACAGCAGTACCAAGGCTTTTAGAAAAGGTATATGACAAAATTATCGCTAAAGGTTCTGACCTGACAGGTATAAAAAAGAAACTGTTTTTTTGGGCTGTAGATGTAGGATTGCAATATGAGCCTTATGGTGCCAACGGAGCATGGTATGGGTTTAAGTTATGGATTGCAAGAAAACTTATTTTCAGTAAATGGAAGGCAGGACTGGGCGGCAACTTGGGACTGATGGTTTCAGGGAGCGCGGCAATACAGCCAAGGCTTGCAAGGGTATTTGCCGCTGCCGAAATTCCGGTTATGGAAGGTTACGGATTAACAGAAACATCTCCTGTTATTGCAGTTAACGACCAACGTAACCGAGGTTTTAAAATTGGTACTGTGGGTAAACCATTAAAAGGCGTAGAAATAAAAATTGCCGAAGACGGGGAGATACTGTGCAAAGGCCCTAATGTTATGATAGGCTATTTTAAAGATGAAAAAAATTCCCAGAGCTTTCCGATCGGTGCGCTTTCATGGATTTATGGAGATAAGGGAGATTTTATTACTTTGGTTAAAAGATTTAGCGGTTCCGGGAAATTTGTGCGAAATTTTATTGATATTTTTAATGAA
>JBQGDD010000251.1:0-5778 GCA_052038845.1 Dyadobacter sp.
AATATCCCCTGATAGTGATTTTCCTTGCCTTAAAAAGTATAAAGCCTATAACGGCTAAAATACCTGCAATACCAGGTACAGCAAAATCAGGTAACACATTAAACATATAATTAAAGATGATAAGCCCCGTTACGCCTGCAATAACAGCAATGAATAATTGTATTCCGTTGCATATCAGGTTCAGGAATATAATTGTTTTTGCCTGTTGCTTTTTAAAGTATAGTGCCTTTGCAGCATATTCCCCAATACCGTTTGGAGTGAAAATTCCGGTAGTAACACCTGCCAAAACCTGCTCTGTAGCTTTGCGTAATGATAAAGGTTGTAACCACGATACTAAATTTTGCCATTTTAGTATTTCTATAAATCGGTTAAGAAAAGTGAGCAAAAGTATCAGTGCTATAACTCCAATGGAATCGGTTTTTAAAGCAGCGAACAGTTTTTGCCAGTCAACATTGTTGTTATCAGCAAGCCTGTTGTATATAAAATAAAATGCGCCTGCTACTATTAAAAGTTTGGCGGTAAGTATAAGGAATTGTTTAGCTTTGCGGGAAACAGTCAACATTACTGCAAAATAAAGAAATTAAATTGGCAAACGAGCGCATTATATTAGGTATAGATCCCGGAACCACCATTATGGGGTTTGGGCTTATTAAGGTAATTAATAAGAAAATGGAGTTCATACAGCTTAATGAACTCCAGTTAAGTAAGTATGATGACCATTATGTAAAGCTCAAGCTGATTTTTGAACGGACTATAGAGCTAATAGAAACGCACCACCCCGATGAAATAGCTATAGAGGCTCCTTTTTTTGGTAAAAATGTACAGAGTATGCTAAAACTGGGCAGGGCACAGGGGGTGGCTATGGCTGCGGGGCTTTCGCGGCAGATACCCATAACAGAATATGAGCCAAAAAAAATAAAAATGGCAATTACAGGTAATGGTAATGCCAGTAAAGAGCAGGTAGCCAAAATGCTGCAACAGCTTTTGGGTTTAAAAGAGCTTCCTAAAAACCTTGACAGTACCGATGGACTTGCGGCGGCGGTTTGTCATTTTTTTAATTCAGGTAAAACTGTTATAGGTAAAAGTTACAGCGGATGGGATGCTTTTGTGAAGCAGAATGAGAAGCGTATAAAGTGAAGCTATTAATTTTAAAAATAACCGATAAAAGCCTATAATCGTTTTCGTTTATGATTTGGGTTTAAAACCTGTAGAGCTTATGTTTTGCAGGTTTGCTTTTTTATAGCCAAAAGGTTGTATTTTTACCACATGGCAGGCATTTACATCCATATTCCTTTTTGCAGGCAGGCATGCCATTATTGCGATTTTCATTTTTCTACATCAATGAAAAAGAAAGATGAAATGCTACAGGCAATTGTAACCGAAATAAGGTTCAGGAAAGATGAGTTTGCAGGGGAAGCTATAGAGACTATTTATTTTGGCGGAGGAACACCGTCTGTACTTTCTGATGAAGAGATACAATTGCTCATTGATGCAGTGTACAGTAACTACACAATAGCATCTGTGCCGGAAATAACCCTTGAGGCAAATCCTGATGATCTTTCTGTAGCGAGGATAAAAGAAATGGCTGCTACCCCCATAAACAGGCTGAGTATAGGCATACAGTCTTTTTTTGATGCCGACCTTAAGTTAATGAACCGCGCCCACAACGCGAGCGAAGCAGAAGCCTGTATTGCGGCGGCTGTAAAGTATTTTGATAACATATCCATCGACCTTATTTACGGCACACCGGGAATGGATAACAGCAGGTGGCAGCAAAATATAGATAAGGCGCTGGCTTTTGGAGTGCCCCATATTTCCAGCTACGCATTAACTGTTGAGCCTAAAACCGCCCTGTACAGTTTTGTACAAAAGGGTATAATACCACAACCGAGTGATGAAAGCGCGCAGGAGCAGTTTTATATGTTAACGGAGCATTTAAAAGCGAAAGGCTTTGTTCATTATGAACTGTCAATCTTTGGTAAAGAGGGTTATTTCTCTAAAAATAACACAGCATATTGGCTGGGTAAAAAATACTTAGGTATAGGGCCATCAGCGCATAGCTATAATGGTATTTACAGGAGTTGGAATATAGCTAATAATGCGTTATACATACAATCTTTAAACAATGGCGAACTGCCTTCGGAAAAAGAAAAACTTATTGTAGCAGACAGGTATAATGAATATGTTATGACAGGGCTGCGTACTATTTGGGGAGTATCCTTACAGAGAGTTGAAAATGAGTTTGGTAAACTGTATGCTGATTATTTATGTAAAGAAGCCGCGCATTTTATAGGCATGGATTTATTACTGATGGATAATGGTGTCCTTAAAACTACAGAAAAAGGTAAGTTCCTTGCAGATGGTATAGCCAGCGATTTGTTTTACGTTGCCTAATTTCGGTTGCCTACTATAAACATCAGTTTAAACCTGCGTATCAGCAGGAAGAATATATAACAGAAAAATAACGATAAGCTTATTTGTGCAACTGTTTCAAAATAAGGCTGCGGATATATGGCGTGAAGTATTGGGAATAAAAAAATCATTATTGGGGTGTGGTACAGGTGCAGTAAATAAGTGTATGATCCGGTGGTTATAAATTTAAATTTCAGTGTAACTACATTTATAAAAATAAGTATGGCAATAACGTGCCTGTGCAGTTCTTTTTCTTTAAAAAAATAAAGAGAGGTAATAACCAGTAAAGCTCCTATGGTATTGATTGTTATTTTGTTTTTTTCTTCAAAAGCATATTTCCTGATGATGAACCCGATTATAAACAGGTAAAAAATATCCCACCTTAAAATCAGTTTTCCAAAAAACAGCAGTGGGAGTATAAACAGCAGGCTCCAGTAATTCTTTCTTAATAATGCTATAAGGCAAAAAATTACAAATAAGTCCCTTATAAAATAGGTAGGAGGGTTTACAGGAACTGACGATAGTGACAGTAAACCCTCGGTAATTAAAACAGTGTTATACTCGAGCCTGTTTAGGTAATCATACCCGAAAAAATGAAAAACCAATACAGGTATAAGCACAGCAAGGTTGGCTATTAAAAAAGGAATAAGGAGGCTTTTTATCTTTTTTCTTAGCAGGTTGCCGCTGCTATATGGATTCATGCAAAAAAGGTACCCTGAAATCACCGATAGTAATAATGTTCCGTATTTTGGTATGGTTTCTAAAACAAAATAGGCAGCCCCTTCAGTAAAGTCATGTCTGATATGTGTAAAAGTAATCAGGATAACACCTGCCACTCTCATAAATTCTATCGGGTAGTTTATTCCGTTAAATTTATTTTCCATGTAATAAACTTTGGGGCAATATTACACACATTTCTATTATATGCGGTTATGCAATATGGGTTAGTAAGGTTGCTAAACTAAAAAAGGTTCGGTTTATAAATAAACTGAACCTTTTTTATATAGTGTTGTATTATTTTATTGAAAAGCTGTAATTGGTACTTTATAAAAAATACCATTCTGAAAATTTACCACATTACCTTCCTGGTTAACAACATTAAACCTGAATGTACCTGTTATATAGCCTTGTGCTAAGTTAGTATCGCGTGGGTCATCACTTATTTCTATAAGTCCGTTGCCTAAGCCTGTACCTGTTTGGTATGATGCCTCAATACCATCTACAGATAGTGCATACGTTGCTTTGCTGGATTCATTTACGCCAAGTTCATAAATAGTGCCCGGGGTTATAGATGCTGTTCTTAGGGTTACAACTTCAAAGCCGTTAGTCGCGGTTACAGTTAGGGAGTTGTCAGTGCCTCTTACAGCGCTGTATTCAGTTGCCTTCCATAAAACGTTATCTTTAAGTCCCTGGAAAGCCGGAGTATTAAATCTTATATCTTCTTCACACGAGGTAAGGGTGACCAGCAGCACTATAAGTGATAAAATTTTCTTAATTATATAATAGTTAGAAAATGGTAAACTAAAATTTTACAACGACAAAAATAGTTTTTTATAGAATATATCCTAATCAAAATACGATTAAATCACAATAAAAATTAATAACTATAAATATCTAAAACGCAAAAAATCTTAAAATATGATATTTAAATCAATTGTATTATAAAGTTTTATATATTTGCACCCTTAATTAACAGAGGTCGGGTACCTCACAATTTAATCTAAAGATTATGCCTGTAAAAATCAGATTACAAAGACACGGTAAAAAAGGTAAGCCTTTTTACTGGGTAGTAGCAGCGGATTCACGCTCTAAAAGGGATGGTAAATTTCTTGAAAAATTAGGAACTTACAACCCAAACACTAATCCTGCAACAATAGACTTAAACCTTGACAGCGCTGTACAGTGGCTTCACAACGGTGCACAGCCTACTGATACTGCAAGGGCTATCCTTTCTTACAAAGGTGCTTTATTAAAACACCACCTTGACGGAGGTGTGCGCAAAGGCGCTCTTACACAAGAGCAGGCTGATGAGAAATTAAACGCATGGCTTGAAGAAAAAGAAGGAAAAGTAAATTCTAAGAAAGAAGGATTAACTTCTGCTCAGGCTGAAGCAAGAGCTAAAGCACTTGCTGCTGAGAAAAAAGTAAACGAGGATCGTATTGCTGCTGCAAAACAGGCTGAGGCTGATGCTGCACAGGAAGAAGCTCCGGTTGCTGAAGGTGAAGATACTGCTGATGCAGAAGCTGCTCCTGAAGAAAACAACGAAGAAACTCAGGCTTAATTTAACTGCGATAATGCGTAAAGAAGATTGTTTCTATTTAGGTAAAATCGCAAAAAAATTCAGCTACAAGGGTGAAGTACTTATCTACCTGGATACAGACGAGCCCGAGTTATACGAAAATATGGAATCAGTGTTTGTTGAGTTCAACAATCATCTGGTTCCATTTTTTATTATTAGCAGTTCGCTTCATAAAAATGACTTTTTAAGAACCCGCTTTGAGGATATTGACAGTGAGGAAGAAGCCGATAAAATTATGGGCTGCGAAGTTTACCTTCCACTTTCTATGCTGCCAAAGCTTGAAGGTGATAAGTTCTACTTTCATGAAGTTATAGGCTTTGATGCCGAAGATGAACGCCTGGGTGTTATTGGTACTATTGTAAGTATAAATGACAGTTCTGCCCAGCCCCTTTTTGAAATTAAAAGAGGCGATATAGAGATACTTGTCCCTATGATTGATGATTTTATTGTAAAAGTAGATCGTGACAATAAAAAAATCATCCTTAATACTCCCGAAGGACTGGTTGATCTTTATCTTAACAGTTAGTTTTTGTTGGTCAGTATCTCATTTGTTATACTACTCCATATCTCAATACTAACATCTAATTTCCAATAAATAGTTCTATAGGATGTCAGCTTTTCAGTTTAAACAATTCTCGATTGAGCAGGACAAATGCGCTATGAAAGTGGGCACAGACGGTGTGCTGCTTGGTGCATGGGTACCTGTAGACAATAACCCGTTCAGTATTTTAGATATTGGTGCAGGAACAGGTGTTATAGCCTTAATGCTGGCACAGCGCAGTAATGCAGAACAGATAGATGCTATTGAGATAGATGATGAAGCCTATGAGCAATGTGTAGATAATTTTGAAAATTCCTCTTGGGGCGACAGGCTTTTTTGCTACCATGCTGGGCTTGATGAGTTTACTGATGAAATGGCAGATGAAGAATATGACCTTATAGTATCCAACCCTCCCTTTTATACGGATGATTATCAGTCTGGTAATGAGCAGCGCGATACAGCACGTTTTGCATCAGCAATGCCTTTTGATGAGCTGGCAGAAGCGGCATCGGTATTGTTAAGCGAA
>JBQGDD010000252.1:0-2103 GCA_052038845.1 Dyadobacter sp.
AAAACGATATTTTTACTATATACTAATATCATATTGTTATGAAAACTGCTTTAACCGCTTTTATTATTGCCATTGCAGCCATAATTTCGGCTTATCTACTTTCAGATGCATTTAAAAACAGGAATGCCAGTAATGATACTATAAGTGTTACCGGGCTGGGTAAAAAAGATTTTGTTTCTGACCTGATTGTATGGAGTGGTTCTTTTTCTAAAAAAAGTATGACCCTTAAAGATGCGTATGCTGCGCTTGATAATGACCGTGAAGTTATAAAAAATTACCTGCTGAATAAAGGTATTGCCCAAAATGAAATTGTATTTTCTGCTGTTAACATCAGCAAGCAGTATGATTATAATTATGATAATAACGGCAATATGCGCCAAAGGGTTTTCACGGGTTTTTTACTTGACCAGAATGTTCAGATAGAATCTAAAGAAGTAGATAAGATAGAAAATATATCCCGCGAGGTTACAGAGCTTATAAACTCCGGTGTGGAGCTTTATTCGAATCCGCCGCAATACTACTACACCAAATTGGCTGAACTTAAAGTTGAAATGATTGCAGAGGCTACTAAAGATGCTAACGCAAGGGCTGAAAGCATTGCATCTAATGCAAATTCTGATTTAGGAAAACTTAAAAAAGCTGATTTAGGCGTTTTTCAGATTATAGCGCAAAACTCCAGTGAAGAATATTCGTGGGGAGGCTCTTTCAATACATCATCTAAAAAGAAGACAGCTAATATTACTGTAAAACTATTATATCAGGTAGATTAATAATTTATAATATCGCCCAATAAATAACAAAGCCCTGAAATTAATTTTCAGGGCTTTGTTTATAAATAAGTTTTTACTGATTATAAAATCAGCATGGCATCGCCATACGTATAAAAACGGTAGCCTTCTTTAATCGCTTCGTCATATGCCTTTCGCATAAGGTCATGCCCCATAAACGCAGAAATCATCATTAATAACGTTGACTTTGGCGTATGGAAGTTGGTTATCATACAGTCAGCCACACTAAAATCATACGGAGGGAAAATAAACTTGTTTGTCCACCCCACATAAGGATTCAATGTTCTTTGTGATGATACAGAACTTTCCATTGCCCTCATACTGGTTGTACCCACAGCACATACTTTCTTTTTAGCAACTTTTGCTTTGTTTACAATATCACAGGCTTCCTGCTTAATAATAAGCTCTTCAGAGTCCATTTTATGTTTAGAAAGGTCTTCTACCTCAACAGGGTTAAAAGTACCTAAGCCAACGTGAAGTGTTACTTCTGCAAAGTCAACACCTTTTATCTCCAGCCTTTTAAGCAGGTGTTTAGAAAAGTGAAGCCCCGCAGTAGGTGCCGCTACAGCCCCTTCTTCTTTAGCATATATAGTCTGGTAGCGCTCTGCATCTTCCGGTACTACTTCCCTGTTTATATATTTAGGTATAGGTGTTTCTCCAAGCTCTGTAAGTTTAGCCCTAAACTCTTCGTAAGAACCGTCATATAAAAAACGTAATGTCCTTCCTCTTGACGTTGTGTTATCTATAACCTCTGCAACCAGAGAATCATCATCACCAAAATACAGTTTATTACCTATCCTTATTTTTCTTGCAGGATCTACCAGTACATCCCATAAACGCTGCTCTGAGTTAAGCTCTCTTAAAAGGAATACCTCTATCCTTGCACCTGTTTTTTCTTTGTTACCATAAAGGCGGGCAGGGAAAACTTTGGTATTATTAAGCACCATTACATCACCTTCGTCAAAATAATCAAGTACATCCTTAAACAGTTTATGCTCAATAGTTTTTGTTTTCCTGTCTATTACCATTAATCTTGCTTCGTCACGAGATTCAGCAGGATATTCAGCAAGTAGTTCTTTAGGCAGGTTGAAATTGAAGTTTGATAATTTCATTTATGAATTTTTAATTGGGTGCAAATATACTATCGTGAAACAGGCGTTGTCAAGTGTTTTGCAATATATTTCTGAATATAAATCAAAACAGTCTGAATATAAGCTGTTTTTAAAACTCTGATACAGAAAAGCCAAGCGTTTTCATATCATTCCAAAACTCAGGGTATGATTTAGAAACCACCTCAGCGTTATTTATAATTAAT
>JBQGDD010000253.1:0-2853 GCA_052038845.1 Dyadobacter sp.
GCCTGCCCTAAGTGTTCCAGAGAAACACCAAGTGCAAGGAACTCACCAAGAGAATCCCAACGCAGGTAGCCTTCTTCTACAAACTGCTGAACGTGTTTTGGTGCAGAACCTCCTGCGCCTGTTTCAAACAAGCCGCCACCATTCATTAAAGGTACTATAGAAAGCATTTTAGCCGATGTACCCAGTTCAAGTATCGGGAAAAGATCTGTAAGGTAATCTCTCAATACATTACCAGTTACAGATATTGTATCTTCACCTTTTATTATTCTTTCAAGTGTAAATTGTGTAGCATCAACAGGGTTCATAATCCTGATATCAAGCCCGTTTGTATCATGCTCTTTCAGGTAAGTTTCTACCTTTTCAATTATCTGTACATCATGTGCCCTGTGGCTATCCAGCCAAAAAACAGCAGGAGTATCAGATAATCTCGCCCTGTTTACAGCAAGTTTAACCCAGTCACGAATAGGAGCATCTTTAGTTTGGCACATCCTGAAGATATCGCCTTTGTTTACTTTCTGCTCCATAAGTACAGTACCGTTAGCATCTTTCACACTTACAACACCATCTGCCGATAATTGGAATGTTTTATCATGAGAACCGTATTCTTCTGCTTTTTGAGCCATAAGCCCTACGTTCGGCACACTGCCCATTGTAGCAGGGTTAAAAGCACCGTTCTTTTTACAGAAGTCTATTGTAGCGGTATATACACCTGCATAGCTCCTGTCCGGTATAATAGCTTTGGTATCCTGTTGGTTACCTTCGGCATTCCACATTTGCCCTGATGTACGTATCATTGCCGGCATAGACGCATCTACAATAACGTCAGATGGTACATGCAGGTTGGTAATACCATTATCAGAGTTAACCATAGCCAGGGCAGGACTATTAGTGTAAACAGCATCAATAGCAGCTTTTACTTCAGTTTCTTTTGCATGTCCTGCAATTTTCGCATACACATCGCCAAGTCCGTTTCTGGTATCTACGCCCAGCTCTTTAAATAAAGAAGCATATTTTTCAAATACATCTTTAAAAAACACTTCTACAATAGCACCAAAGATAATAGGGTCTGATACCTTCATCATGGTAGCCTTAAGGTGCACAGAAAACAGCACGCCTTTTTGTTTGGCATCTTCAACCTGTTTAGAGATAAACTCTTTTAAAGCCTGAATATTTAAAGCAGAACTGTCTATAATTTCTCCTGCTTTAAGCGGTGTACTTGCTTTAAGCACAGTTACACTGCCATCATTAGCTGTAAATTCTATTTTTACATCTGTAGCTTCTTTAACGGTAACAGATTTCTCGCTGCCGTAAAAGTCGCCCTCGGGCATGCTTGCCACATGTGTTTTAGAGTCTGAAGACCATGCTCCCATAGAGTGCGGATGTGCCTTTGCATAGTTCTTAACTGCCTTAGGTGCTCTCCTGTCAGAGTTACCTTCCCTAAGTACAGGGTTTACGGCAGAACCTAATACTTTGGCATATTTTGCTTTTATTTCTTTTTCTTCGTCGTTTTTAGGGTCTTCCGGGTATTCAGGCAGTTTGTATCCCTGTGCCTTTAATTCTTTTATAGCAGCCTTTAACTGTGGTACAGATGCAGAGATATTAGGCAGTTTTATAATATTCGCTTCAGGTGTTTTAGCAAGCTCTCCCAATTCTGAAAGTGCATCGCCGATTTTTTGGTCATCAGTTAAGTATTCAGGAAAATTTGCCAGTATCCTACCTGCTAAAGATATATCCCTTGTTTCAACAGCTACTCCGGCAGGTGCGGCAAAAGATTTTATAATAGGAAGTAATGAGTGGGTAGCCAGCATTGGGGCTTCATCAGTTATCGTATAAATGATCTTTGATGCTTTTGACATTTTTAAGATTTTTTAATATCCTGACATAAAAATGGCAGGCAGATTAATAATAGTTTATTTATGTGTTTAAGTGGCTGCTTAACTTTTTTTAAGGTTTTAAACCAAGGTATTGCAACTGTAAAACCTTAAAGAAAGCGAGGCTCGCAAATATAGGAAAATCTTACGGAATAGCCCAGTTAGGAAAATGTAAAAAAACGTTTGAGTTGTTATCGCATCTGCAATTAAAACAGCCATAAAAGCAAAAGTCCTTTCACATTTGTGAAAGGACTTTATATAAATTTCAGAGTAAAGATTATCTTCTTCTTTTCTCTTTGATTTTTGCTTTTTTACCTGTAAGGTCTCTAAAGTAGAATATACGTGCTCTTCTAACTTTACCTCTCTGGTTAACTTCAACTTTTTGTAAAGCAGGCATGTTGATAGGGTAGATACGCTCTACACCTACAGAACCTGACATTTTACGGATGGTGAAAGTTTGTGTAATACCGGAACCTCTTTTTTGGATAACTACTCCTTTAAAGAACTGAGTTCTTGTTTTTTCACCCTCTTTAATTTCATAATACACAGTAATTGTGTCTCCTGAATTGAATTCAGGGAAATCTTTTTTTGCTACAAATTCGTCCTGAACAAATTGTACTAAATCAGTCATGATTATTGTTTTTAAATAGTTGTTCCAGAGCAACATACACGGTTTTCGCCAGAGGTTAGTCCGAAAGTGGGTGCAAATATAATTATATTTTTGATAGTTGCAATAGTTTAAGGTTTAAAGTTTAGCATTTCATACAGCTTTAAACATGGAACTTTAAACTAACTACTCCAGCAAATCCGGTCTGCGGTTTTTGGTATGTTCTATCGCTGCATCTTCGCGCCACTGGTCTATTTTAGCAAAGTTTCCGCTTAATAATACATCGGGCACTTTCCAGCCTTTGTAATCGGCAGGGCGTGTGTAAATAGGGGGGGACAGCAGGTTATCCTGAAAACTGTCCGTTAATGCCGAAGT
>JBQGDD010000254.1:0-9667 GCA_052038845.1 Dyadobacter sp.
TTAAACAGGCTGTAGCTATTAAAGAATCTCAGGGATTGTATAAACTGGTTAATCCGTATGGATATATGGGTAAATACCAGTTTGGCAAAAGCACGCTAAGGGCGGTTGGTGTTACTGATACAAAAGAGTTTCTTAACAACCCTAAATTACAGGAAAGAGCATTTAAAGCCCTTTTGTCTAAAAACAAATGGGAGCTGAGAAAGGAAATTGAGCTTTATGAGGGTAAAACCATTAAAGGTATAAAAATTACAGAATCAGGTTTACTTGCGGCTGCCCACCTTGCAGGTGCAGGATCTGTAAAAAACTTTTTAAAAAGCAATGGTAATAAGGGTTTCAGAGACGGATTTGGTACTTCTCTAAGCAGTTACATTAAAAAGTTTGGCGGCTATGATACTTCTGGTATTATAGCTAACCCTAATCCTAAGGTTAAGTTAGATTAGTCAAAAATTATTTAAAAGTATAGTTAATAGCTCTGCATTGCAGAGCTTTTTTCTTTTATATTTTTTTGCAGCGTGGTTTCAATGTTGTTGAGTTCAGTTTCCTGTTTGGCTAACATTCGTTTAGTTTTATAAATAAACACCCTGTTATTGCTTCTGCGCAGCTTTATATACCTTTTTTCAGAAAGATACATAACGTGGTTTTTCCTGATTTTTTTTAAGTATTCACCATAGGTTATGCTAGTAGTCTCCATCTGTTTTTTTGAAGCATCATTATTTAATATATAAAAATGTAGCTTCTCTTGGATTCTGTGTGATTTAACCCGTAGATTATGATACTCAGATACTGTTTCTGCTTTACTTTTTTTATAGCCTGGCAACCTGTTTACCGAGTAAATAATTAATATAACAAGTATTATAACAGCAATAATAATTTCTGGAAAGTAGGGCATGGTAAAATTTATTGGTGGTGCTAAGTTATGATAAATATTTATTTATAAATTAAATATTTAGTATAAGTTTTGCTAAATATATATTTCTTAAATATCAGCGCTAATTTTATGTTTAATTTAATATTAAATTAATGATTTATTAATATGTCAAAAAAAACGTACTTGCATTATAATTCGTAATGTTATATATTGGCAATTAGGTAGGCTGGAATTAAAAGGGCGTACCTTCTTGGTTTTATGAAAAGGATTACTTCAATATTCAACCTCCACGACGGGGAGGATGACAGGGAAAAAACACTGGAAAGTGTAAAAAATAATATTAAATACAGGGGTGCCAACCTATGGATATTAGCTTGTGCAATAATTATTGCCTCGATAGGGCTTAATGTAAACTCAACAGCAGTTATAATAGGCGCGATGCTTATATCTCCCTTAATGGGTCCTATAGTAGGTGCAGGTTTTGCACTCGGTGTATTTGACTTTACCCTTTTAAGAAAATCATTAAGAAACCTGCTTAATGCCACTCTTGTAAGCCTTACAGTTTCTACGCTCTATTTTTATCTTAGTCCGTTTAAAGATGTACAGTCAGAACTTTTAGCGCGTACCTCACCAAATATCTACGATATACTTATAGCTTTTTTTGGTGGTATTGTGGGTGTTATAGCTGTTACAAGAACAGAAAAAGGTAATCCTATACCGGGTGTTGCTATTGCTACAGCGCTTATGCCACCCTTATGTACTGCTGGCTATGGACTTGCAACAGCTCAATGGGCATACTTCTTGGGTGCTTTTTACCTGTATTGCATTAACTGCGTTTTTATAGGTATAGCAACGTTTTTAATAATAAAATACCTTAATTACCCTGCAAAAAAGCAGGTAAATGAAAAACAGCAAAAGCAGGTAAAAGTTATTGTTTCAATACTTATTATAGGTATGCTTATACCAAGCAGCTATTTAGCTTACAGCTTATACAGCGAGCAGCAGTTTAAAAAAAATACAGACTTTTTTATTGAAAATGAGTTTACCAACAGTGGCTATACAGTAGTATTTAAAAAAACCGATTTCAAGTCGGTACCAAAAAAAATAGAGCTTGCTTTTCTTTCTAAAAGGTTTACTAACAAAGAGCTGAAGGATATTGGGAAAGAAATGGACAAGAACAAGTACCTGCGAGGCTCTAAGCTTATTATAAGGCAGGACAGTACAGACAGGTTTAGTGTTTTAAAGGGAGATATACTGAACGAGATAAAAAGCAATGAAAATGAAATGAATGCAAAGGATATAAAAATACTCCAACTGGAAAAAGAGCTTGCTAAGAATAAATATGACAACCACCGGATTTTAACTGAGTCGCGTACTCTTTTTCCTGAAATAACATCTATATCGGTATCTAACCATACTTTTGCTTTTGAAAAAGACAGCACCTCAACCAATGTTGCTGTTATTTATAAAAGCAGGAAGCCCATACCTGAAGCCGAAAAGGTAAAATTTAAAAACTGGCTATCCCAGCGTCTTGAAATTAAAGATATTGAGCTTTATACTAAGCCTTAGGATGCTGGTTATTATCTTTTAATTCTTCCATAACATCTTCTTTGTATTTCCTGCCATTATACATACTAAGCAGTAAGTATCCTGCTATACCCGAAAGTATTGAGGCGGTAAGTACTGCAAATTTGGCTTCGGTTTGCAGAATGGGCGATTTGAATGATAACAATGCAATAAATATTGACATTGTAAAGCCAATACCTCCTAATAATCCAAGACCCAATACGTGCATCCATTTAACCTCTCCGGGCAGTTCGGCTATCTTTAATTTTACCGAAAGCCATGACATGGCAAAAATTCCTATTGGCTTACCTAAAAATAGTCCTAAAACAATACCAAACCCAAGGTTGCTAATCAGCCCTTCTACCATGCCGCTTTCAAACGTAATGTTAGTATTGGCTATAGCGAATATCGGCATAATGAGAAAGTTTACCGGTTTTGCAAGTGCATGCTCCAGTTTTTCAAGCGGTGATTCTACATCGTCAACAGTTGTTGGCAGTGTCAATGCGGTAAGTACACCTGCAATTGTGGCATGTATACCGCTGTGGTGTATAAAATACCACATAAAAATACCGGGTATAATGTAAAAGAAAATGTTTTTTATCCCGAACCTGTTAAAAGCTATAAGCAAAGCAAAAATACCCCCTGCATACATTAGGTAGCTAAGGTGTAATGAGGTAGTATAAAATATCGCTATTACCAATATTGCCATAAGGTCATCTACAATGGCTAGTGCAGCCAGAAATATCTTTAGGGCGGCAGGCACCCTGTTGCCTAATAATGATAAAACACCCAGCGCAAAAGCTATATCTGTAGCCATTGGTATTCCCCAGCCATGAATGGTTTCAGGGTTCTCATTGTTAAAAGCTGTATAGATAAGTGCCGGTACCAGTACCCCGCCTATAGCCGCAAGTACAGGCAGTGCGGCCTGTCGCAGTGATGACAGCTCGCCTTCTACAACCTCCCTTTTTATTTCAAGCCCCACAAAAAGAAAGAATATTGCCATTAACCCATCATTTATCCATAAAAGCAGCGGATAACGGAGGTGTAATGATTCGGTAGAGAATCCAAATTCTGTATTGAGCAGGCTTTCAAAACCAGGACCGAGACTTGTGTTAGCAATGATTAATGAAATTACAACACATATAAGAAGTAATATTCCGCCGGATGAAGTTGACTGGAAAAAGTCTTTAAATACTTTGAGGTTTATCAGTTTTGCCATAGCTGCAAAAATACAAAATCAAAGGTATTTATACAGCCTCTCATCTCTTTTTTTGTAATTGCAAACCTTATGCCTTAACATATTTTAACAGTAATATGTTTTAATTCGCTTTTGGAAGGTTTATCTTGCAGTTTTCACCTTAAATATATGATAATGATTAAAATTTTAAAGTATTCTTCAACGTCAAGGATGGATGAAGCCATACAGAATGATGTGGTAGATTTTTTATTTAAGAGCCTTGAAGAATATGGAGATCCTAAACAGGATATAAACAAAGCTATAGATTATGCACAGCATAAGCTATATAGTGACAGGACTACCGGAGGGAATATACTTGTAGCCATGCTTGATGATAAAATTGTTGGGGCGGTAGTACTGAATGAAACAGGTATGGGAGGTTACATTCCCGAAAATATATTGGTATATATTGCAACCGACCCTAACCACAGGGGGCAGGGAATTGGTAAAAAGCTGATGCGCGAAGCTATGGATGCTACTACCGGGGATATTGCCCTGCATGTTGAGCCTGAAAACCCTGCTAAAAAATTGTATGAAAGTCTTGGTTTTACTAATAAATACCTAGAAATGAGGTATAAAAAAACACAGTAATGGCTTTTATAACACTAAATAAAGCAAAGCTAAAAAGCAATTTTAATTACCTTAACAGTTTTTTTAAGGAGAATAACATAGAATGGTCTGTAGTTACAAAGATATTGTGCGGCAATAAAGATTACCTTTCTGAATTGCTGAGTATGGGTATAAGCCAGTATTCTGACTCCAGGATCAGTAACCTGAAGACCATAAAATCTATTGATAATAATGCACAGACTATTTATATAAAACCGCCTGCAAAAGGGGTAATTAAGGATGTAATAAAGTATGCAGACATCAGTATGAATACTGATTTCAGAACGATAAAAATGCTGTCTGAAGAAGCCCAAAAGCAAAATGTTACTCATAAGATTATTATAATGATTGATCTTGGAGAGCTGAGGGAAGGGGTAATGCGGGAAGACTTTGTAGATTTTTATTCGCGTGTGTTCCAAATGAAGAATATCGAAATTATAGGTTTGGGTACTAATTTATCCTGTTTGTACGGTATTTTACCCAATAATGATAAACTTATACAGCTAAGCCTGTACAAGCAGCTTGTAGAGGCAAAATTTGATGTGCATATGCCTTTTATTTCAGGAGGGTCGTCAGTAACAATACCTTTAGTGTCGCAGGGGCTTATACCTAAGGGAATTAACCATTTTAGGGTAGGGGAAACCTTATTTATGGGGACTGATGTATATAACAACCAGCAGTTTGAAAATATGGAAAATGATATCTTTAAACTGTATGCCGAAGTTATAGAACTATATGAAAAACCATTAATACCATCGGGTGAGCTGGGCAAAAACCTTGAAGGGGATACCATGAGCTTTGACGAACAAAACTATGGCAAAACAACTATAAGGGCAATTATAGATATTGGATTGCTGGATATAGATATGAAACATCTTGACCCTGTAGATACGGATATAAAATATGCAGGGGCAACATCTGACATGGTTGTTCTTGACTTGGGAGAAAACCCTAAAAATTATAAAGTAGGCGACCTTATAGAGTTTACAATGGACTATATGGGTATTGTAAGGATAATGAATTCTAAATATATAGAAAAGCGAACTGTAGAGTCGTAAAATAAAGCGCGGTTTCATAATTTGAAATCGCGCTTTGTCTTTAAACTATATGAATTATTATAAGAAGGATTGTGTTAATTACTTAAATGCTTAAATTCCAATTGCTATCCTAAATATAATATATTTTTGCATTAGCCTCATATCAGCTTATCAATAGCCTCTTCAATTTTAAAACGATATTTTTCGAGGTATTTTTCAAGTAATTTACCCTGTTTAAAACTGAGTTTCCATAATATTTTATTTGTTAGGGTATGGCACCATAATTCTACGTAAAAGTTATCTATAGCATACAGTATCTTTTTAGTATTATTTTCCAGGCAGGCATCTATCAAAATCCCCCCGCTCCACAGCACACTGTACTGTTCTTCTTCCGTAAGCCTTTTATATTCATGCAATTTCATGAAACTAAATTTACAAAATTATACTCAATCTCAATGTACTTAATGTATATAAGCACTAGGTATAAAACTTTAAGTATATATTAATATTGCCTTGGCTTTATTTTAGGGTTTAAATAATTTACTTGCATGGTATAAACATCTGCTTATGAGACTTTTATTATTATTGCCCGTTTTGACGCTTTTATGTATATCAGCATATAATTTATTTACAGAATTTACAGTTTCAGGCGGTGCTAATTATTTAGTGCTCAAGTTGCTGCACAGTTTGGTTTTTTTGTTGAGCCTGATTATTACTTATTTTGTAATAAAGCCGCTATTTACTAAATATAATAAGCCTTTAGCTAAACCACAGGAATATATAAGATATATAATGGCAGTAAAATAAAAAACCCCTTTAATTAAAGAGGTTTTATACATAATCGATATAAAATGATATTTTATATTAACTGGTCTGAGCTTTTCTATTTTTTGTGTAATAAAAATAACCAAAGCATACTCCTGTAATTGCTAAAAGAACCAATTTTGAATCTATTGGAGTTTCTCCTGGCTCCTCTTGTGTAGTTTGGGGATCATCACCTTCCATGTTACTTGATTGTGTGCCACTAGTACCATACAATTGAGCAAACGCTACGCAATTAAACATAAGCATACACAATAGTGTACACTTCTTTAGTGCATTAATTTTCATAATTTTTGGGGTTTAAATTATGGGTCAAAATTAGATATGTTTCCTGAATAAAAAAATATATTTCGCGTTTTTTTTTTGTTGCAGAATTTAAAATAAAGTTTTGGTAAATAGCTAGTTACGATAGCTTAACGTTTTTTAATGTGCTGTTCAAATAAATATGATTACAGATTTATATAAAAATGTCATAAAATATCACTGTAACCGTAAATTTTTTTAGATTAAATTAAGATAGCTTTTTGTATAATAATCTGATAATCAATATTTTGTTTTATAATACCGATGTGAGGTATAAGGATTTAGTTAACATAGGCTTTTGTATAATAGTGCTATCTTTACTTTTGTAAGCCTGAAATAAACGAAGATGACGGGTAGTCAGGCTGTTCAGGAGGCTGTAACGGTAGCTATGCTTTCCACCCGTTCGCAATAGCTAAACAACCAACGCCAGGGCCTACAGGCGAAATCTGGTCAGCAACAGGACGGCTTTCAGGTAAGAATTGAAAATAGCCATCAGTAAATATATCTGATGGCTATTTTTATATCAATGAAATTGCTTAACCTGGATTTTGATTGCTGAAATACTTAATTAAATAGTATGTTTGCAAAAATTAAAATAAAATGTAATGAAGAAACTTTTACTTTTTTTACTAACTTTTTTTGGTACTTTCATGCTCTGACGATGATAGTGTGGTTGTAAATGATGATGTTGTTGAGGTTGAATCGGAGCTAGAGTCATATATTAAGGGGCATTGGCTGCGTACAGGTGTAGCTATTGTAGGGTATAACCCTATATACATTGAAAAATGTATGTCACATGATTATTTTTTTTTAGCAAATGGCAGGTTGCAGTCTAAAAATCATTGTGAGCCGTTTAGCTAACTCATAACCTTAAAGTATTAAATCCAAAATAATACAGTTATTATAGCGACAGCATTAGAATATGAGGTTGTTATAGTGAATGACACTCTTATGAATTTACACCAAACTAAAGCATACGGATCTCCTAAAGATGGAACTGTTTATGAAATATATGAGAAGATGTGATATATAAGGTATATAAACTTTTATACATAGGTTGTCTGTCCCAATCCTGACCCGGCCTAAAACGCAAAATTCCGAAAACATCATTATGTATTGAAGTTTATGGGATTTGAGTAAAGCTTAGTATACATCATAAAAAAGGCTGCCTCAAAAGGGCAGCCTTTTTAAATAGAAAACCTCCTATAAATTAAAATTTATATAGTAGCCCTATATTAATATTTGTCATATTAAGCCCTAAAGAAAATGAATTGCTTGATATGTCATCAGGCATAATATCTGGGTTTTCTGTTTTAAGCGAGGTATATTCTATTATACCAAAATTTGCTTCGAGTGAAAAACGGTTAGATATAAAATAATTAATACCCGGTGCAAAGGCAACGTTAAAGCCTCTTGAAGTGTATGTAGATAGTGTATTTAGACCATTATAATCAGTATCTTCAACTACATAATTTAAACCTAATTGTGTGAAAACAGAAAACCTGCTTGCAGGCATAAAGTAATACCTTCCAAAAGCTCCTGTCTGCATCGTGGTAATGGTCTCTGTATAATTATAGCTACTATGTAAATTTTCTGCTTTACTGTAGCCAACTGTAATACCTAAAGCAATGTTGTCATTAATAAAATAGCCAGCTTTTGGCGAAAAAGTAAAAGAATCTGTACTAAAGTTTTCTATTTTAGAGTTAGAAAACCCAACACTTCCTGTTACAAAAATGTCACCACTGCTAAATCCTCCTTCATTATTGTCAGAAACCTGCGCGTTAGAGAATCCAAAAGCAAATAAAGTAATAAGGGCGAATAAATTTTTCTTCATGGTTGTTATATTTTTTAATTAAGAGGCGCAATATTAAGAAAAATTTAACTACCAACCTACAATAAATTATTTAATATTAATACTATTTTTCTTAGAAATGATTATTTTTGATATATTATAAATGTATTATTATGAAGAAACTTTTTCTATTTGCCTTTTTATTTATTTTAGGAGCAACTACAGCAAATGCACAATCATTTGGTATTAAGGGAGGTCTTAACTTTGCCAATTTAACAGGAGACGATTCGGATGGTTTTAAGGGGTTAACGAGTTTCCATATTGGGGGAGTTGCAGAGCTCAGAGTTTTTCAAAACCTTGCTCTTCAGCCAGAACTCTTATTTTCTACACAGGGAGCAAAAGTTGAGAATGAACAATACAAATTAAATTATTTGAGCCTGCCTGTTATGGCTAAATTTTATCTTAATGATGCTTTAAGTGTTCAGGCAGGACCTACTTTTGGGGTATTGCTGAGCCAGACAAAAAACGTAGCAGTTAATGATACCAATACGTTTGATTTTGGACTTGCAGGCGGACTTGAATATAAAATTATAGGCGGACTTTTTGTACAGGGGCGTTATGGAGTTGGTTTTACAGATATGGCAAAAGATGCTAATGTCAGGAATTCTGTAATCCAGTTATCTATAGGTTATTTGTTTTAATACTAATTAACACTATACAATTATGAAAAAAATCCTTTTGGCATTTACTATGTTTGCAGGCTGTATAGCTATGCAGGCTCAGGACATTAACTTTGGTATTAAGGCAGGTGCTAACTTTGCCAATATCAATGGTGATATTGATACCGATGGTATAACTAATTTTCACGCTGGTGCGGTTTTAGAGCTGAACCTTGTACCTACTTTCTCAGTACAGGGAGAAGCGTTATACTCTTCTCAGGGCTCTAAGTACAGAAATGCTTTTGGGGCTGCTCAGGATTTAAATCTGGATTATATATCAGTTCCTATCATGGCTAAATATTATATTTTACCGGAAAGGCTGAGTGTTATGGCAGGACCACAATTTTCATTTCTTGTAAGTGAAGCTGAAGAAGCTCTGGAAGCAAACTCATTTGATATGGCGGCTGTTGGCGGTGTGGAATTAAAAATTATCGCGGGGCTTTTTGCACAGGCACGCTATACAATTGGTATTAATGATGTTTATGATACAGGTAAATCTAAAAATGCTGTATTTCAGCTTTCTTTAGGGTATATGTTTTAATATCAGTAATTAATATACTTAAACCGGCTGTCATTGTATTTCGGCCGGTTTTTTTGTTGCTGTAAATGTTAAAATTGGTGTTATCGTATATCCATACTTATAGCCTAATGTCTATTTTTACAAAAAAATAATAATGAAAATCATTATAATTAACTGCCCTAACTTAAACCTTT
>JBQGDD010000255.1:0-7621 GCA_052038845.1 Dyadobacter sp.
TGTTGATAACTCTCCTGATTCAATCTCCTTTACAACCTGAATCTTTAAGTTTAATGTGTAATCTTTTTGAGTACGCTTTACATAATTTGTTTCTTCTGACATAATGAAGTTTTTTATGTATCGCTATTTCAGGACGTGACATGGTAATGTAAAAAAAGAGCGGGCTGTAAGCCCGCTCTTTTTTTATGCATTTACCGGTTGATGCATTTCTGCATTTTCAATAACCGATTTAGCTTTTTCTACAAATTTGCCGGCATCTTTTTTATTACTTTTAGATATCCTTATTTTAACATTTTTAGTGCTTTTAAGCTGTAGTATTATGTAATATTTCATTTCAGTATTAACAAATGCTACTATAAAAAAAATAAGTGTTAGCACAACCGTAATTGCCTGTACTATAAAATCTAAATCTCTTTCAAGATATAATATGCCAACAAGCCCAAAAGGCAACAGCAGGCTTAAAACAGATTTAAAACCAAGCTTTTTTCGCATAGATACTTTGCCTATATCACTTACATCAAATATATTTTCTTTATAGGCTGAGGCAAATATTAATCTGTCTTCAAAAATTTTTCCACAGCTGTTAAAATATAAAGGCACTTCTAATTTTTCCATAGTAATTCTATTGTTGTTTTCTTTTATCTGAAAACAGCATTAAATTATTCCTTATGGATAAATACGTACCTAAAGTGATTTTAGGTTTTACTTATCCATAAGGAAAGAAAAATTAAATACGGAATATTTAAGCCTGCGCACAGGCTTAATGGGGATATATTCTTTATTTATTGTGGGTCATTCATTTTAAATCCTTCCATAAATTTGGTGGTATAGTTACCGGCTACATAATCCGGCTCATCCATCAATTGCCTGTGGAAAGGTATCGTGGTTTTTATACCCTCTATTACAAACTCATCAAGAGCGCGTTTCATTTTGTTTATAGCCTCTTCCCTTGTTTGGGCAGTAGTTATAAGTTTTGCAATCATTGAGTCGTAGTTGGGAGGTATGGTATAACCAGAATATACGTGCGTATCAAGCCTTACACCATGCCCTCCCGGCATATGCAGGGTAGTTATTTTACCCGGCGATGGCCTAAAGTCATTATACGGGTCTTCAGCATTAATACGGCATTCTATAGAGTGCATTTGCGGCAGGTAGTTTTTACCCGAAATTGGCACACCTGCGGCAACAAGTATCTGCTCACGTATAAGGTCATAATCTATTACCTGTTCAGTAATAGGGTGCTCTACCTGAATACGGGTGTTCATTTCCATAAAGTAAAAATTCCTGTGCTTATCTACAAGAAACTCTACAGTACCTGCACCTTCATATTTTATAAATTCTGCTGCCCTTACTGCTGCTTCACCCATTTTTTCGCGAAGTTCATCCGTCATAAAAGGAGATGGTGTTTCTTCAGTAAGTTTTTGGTGACGCCTCTGTACAGAACAGTCCCTTTCAGAAAGGTGGCACGCTTTACCAAAAGAATCGCCTACAACCTGTATCTCTATATGGCGTGGCTCTTCAATAAGTTTTTCCATGTACATGCCGTCGTTTCCAAAAGAAGCTGCTGCTTCCTGCTTGGCACTGTCCCATGCTTTTTTAAGTTCTTCTTCTTTCCACACGGCACGCATACCTTTACCGCCACCACCTGCAGTAGCTTTTAGCATTACAGGATAGCCAAATTCAGCAGCAAGTTTTTTGGCATGTTCGTATGAATCAAGCAATCCGTCAGATCCCGGTACACAAGGTACACCGGCAGCTTTCATGGTAGCTTTGGCTGTAGCCTTGTCACCCATTTTGTCAATCATATCGGGCGATGCACCAATAAATTTGATGTTGTGCTCCTGGCAAATTTTAGAAAACTTAGCATTTTCAGACATGAAACCATAGCCCGGATGTATTGCATCAGCATTAGTAATTTCTGCTGCGGCAATAATGTTAGACATTTTAAGGTAGGAAAGGTTACTTGGCGGAGGGCCTATACATACAGCTTCGTCAGCAAAGCGAACGTGAAGGCTTTCGGCATCGGCGGTAGAATATACCGCAACCGTTTTTATCCCCATTTCTCTACAGGTTCTTATTACACGCAGTGCAATTTCCCCCCTGTTGGCAATTAGTATTTTTTTAAACATCGTTCTAACAATTTTAAATGATGATTTTAAATTTTAAATTTTTTAAACACTGCTTTCAGTATTTAAAAATTAGCATTTAAAACAGTAGTTTATGATGGGTCAACTAAAAATAAAGGCTGGTCAAATTCTACCGGAGAGGCATCATCTACCAACACTTTTACAATTTTACCTGATACTTCAGACTCTATTTCGTTAAACAGCTTCATAGCCTCTATAACACAAACCACATCACCTTTTGAGATAGTGCTGCCAACCTCTACAAACGGAGCTTTATCCGGAGATGGTTTTCTGTACAGTGTACCAATAATAGGCGATTTTACAGTAACATATTTAGAGTTATCATCTTCTTCTTTAGCTGCAGAAGCAACGGGCGCGGCAGGTGAAGTAGGCTGAGGCGCTGCTGCCTGTGGCATAGCCTGGCTTAATGGCATGTGCTGTACGTAAGTAGTAGTTTCAGGAGCACCGCTCTCTGTAGTTGTTTTTATGGTGATCTTAAAATCATCCATCTCTAACTTAACTTCTGTAGCACCGGATTTTGCTACAAATTTGATTAGGTTTTGAATTTCTCTGATATCCATATCTTTCAGCATTTTGTTTAGATTGTTTGTTATTTGTTATAAGCCCACTTAAGGTAAATAGAACCCCATGTAAACCCGCCCCCGAAGGAAGCGAAAATAAGATTATCGCCTTTTTTAAAAAGGTGTTCAAAATCATTTAAAAGTAATGGAAGTGTGGCAGACGTGGTGTTGCCGTATTTCTCGATATTTACTAATACTTTAGCATCATCAAGCCCCATTCTGGACGAAGTGGCATCAATAATCCTTTTATTAGCCTGATGGGATATAAGCCAGTCAACATCGTTGTTGGTAAGGCTGTTTTTCTGCATTATTTTATCGCTTATATCAGCCATGTTAGAAACCGCATATTTAAAAACGGTTTTACCATCCTGATATACATAATGCTTTCTGTTGTCAATAGTTTCATGAGATGCTGGAAGTAAAGAGCCTCCCGCTTCAATCCTTAAGAATTCGCGGCCAATGCCGTCGCTTCTTAATATTTCGTCCTGCAGTCCAAGCCCTTCGTGGTTAGGCTCAAACAATGCAGCACCTGCGCCGTCGCCAAATATTATACAGGTTGCCCTGTCAGTATAATCTATTATAGACGACATTTTATCAGCACCTATAACAAGAACCTTTTTATAACGCCCGGTTTCTATATATGCCGCCGCTGTAGACATGCCGTATAAAAAACTCGAACAGGCTGCCTGCAGGTCATAAGCAAAAGCGTTAACTGCGCCTATTTGCGTTGCCACATATACGGCTGTTGCCGCTACGGGCTGGTCTGGCGTTGTGGTTGCCAGCAAAACCATATCAATCTCTTCTGGGTTTGTACCCGATTTTTGTAACAGGTCTTCTGCGGCTTTTATAGCTAAAAAGGAAGTTCCTTTGTCTTTATCTTTAAGAATGCGCCTTTCTTTAATCCCCGTCCGGCTGGTTATCCATTCGTCATTTGTATCTACCATATCTTCAAGAAGTTTATTGGTAAGTACAAAATCCGGCACATATCCTCCTACGGCTGTAATGGCGGCTGTTATTTTACTCATATAATAAATTTTTCACTACAAACCCGTGGTTTGAAAAGTGGTGGAAATTACAAAAAAATTATAAACTGAGTTGTAATTACTTGCCTTAATTTATAACAACAGGTATTTAACAAAAAAACTCTCACGGTGTGAGAGTTTTTCTCTAAGCTTTATAACAATTAAGCAACAGCTTCCTGTTTGTCTATAACTACCTGACCTCTGTAGTACATTTTACCTTCATGCCAGTAAGCTCTGTGGTATAAATGTGCTTCTCCTGTTACAGGGCATGTAGCAATTTGAGGAACAGACGCTTTATAATGTGTTCTTCTCTTATCTCTTCTTGTTTTCGAGGTCTTTCTCTTAGGATGTGCCATTTTACTATATTATTTATCCGTTAATAGTTTTTTTAATCCGTCCCATCTTGGGTCGGTGTTTTCTTCTTCTGTTTGCTCTTCAGCTTCCTTTGGGGAAAGCTCATTCAGTTTATTTAATATTTCGGGAGCTATGCTGCCGTCTTTTACACCCGGGTGTATCCGTTTTGTAGGTACAGATAGTATTATCATCTCATATATATACTGAGATATATCTACCTGGTACTCTCCGTGTGGCAATATCAGTATTTCGTCATTCTCATCATTAAAAGCATCGCCAAATTTTACAATTAAATCCAGAGAGCCTTTAATAGGGAGGTCAAAATCCTCATTAGTAATGTCGCACGGTACATTAACGGTTCCATTATGTTTAAAACAAAGCTCCATCATGGTGCTTTTTTTATCCAAAACCAGGTTCACTTTAACATTGACGTCGTTATATTCATCAAAATTAAAGCTGTCAAAGAACTTTTTATCAATATCAAACTCAAACTGGTGCTTTCCCTGTTTTAATCCTGCAAACTGGATTAAAAAATCTTTATTCACTTTCATTATGCCAGTTTTATAGATATAACAGTTGCGTTTTTACCTGCAACTCATTTCGTTACAACAGTTTTGAGCGTGCAAAGATAAAAAATTATTGCAAATCCAAACCTGTTATCAACATTTTTTTGTTTACAACTGTTTTTCCTTGATTTTCAGCGGATTTTTGCTTATTTCTTCATATTCCATTCGGCTGTTATATACATCAAGAGCCATATAAACCGCTTCTTTAAAAGAATTATTGTCAGCCTCTCCCTTACCTGCTATTTCATAAGCAGTTCCATGGTCTGGCGATGTTCTTATAGCCTCCAGCCCTGCAGTGTAGTTTACACCTTTACCAAAAGATAGTGTTTTAAAAGGTATAAGCCCCTGGTCGTGATATGCCGCAATTATGGCATCATACTTTTCATATTGCCCGCTGCCAAAAAAACTGTCGGCAGAAAACGGGCCGAAAACTAAAACACCCTCTTCAAAAAGTGTTTTAAGCGCAGGCTTAACTACTTTATCATCTTCATGGCCTATAACGCCATTATCACCACTATGCGGATTTAGCCCCAAAACAGCAATTTTTGGTTTGTTTATCCTGAAATCCTGTTTTAAAGTTTGGTTAACCGTTATTATTTTTTTTCTGATTAAATCAGTTGTCAGGTGTGCCGAAACCTCGTTTACAGGAATATGGTCGGTAAGTAAACCTACCCTCAAATCATCCTGAACCATAAGCATAAGCGCATCGCCCTCTAACTGCTGGTCAAGGTAATCAGTATGACCTGGAAATTTAAAATCTTCTGACTGGATATTGTATTTATTAATAGGTGCGGTTACCAGCACATCAATCTGTTTTTCCTTTAATGCAGCTACCGCTTCGGTAAACGATTTTATGGCATACTTACCTACTGCTTCATCATTTTTTCCAAAGTCGATATTAACACCTTCACGCCACACATTAAGTACATTTATCTTGCCTGTAACAACCTGGTCGATTTTATCAATACCATGAATAGTACAGTTTAGATTGAGTACCTTCTTTATAAATGAGAGTATTTTTACGTTGGCAAAAATTACAGGTGTGCAAAATTCAAGCATTCTTGTGTCCTCAAAGGTCTTCAGGATTACTTCTGCCCCTATACCGTTAAGGTCGCCTATTGATATGCCTACAATTACATTTTCCGCTTTTTTTGTCATGGTACTGTTTTATTGCTACTTTTGGAAGTACAAATTTAGTAAAATAAATCAAGGATGTTTACAGGAATTATTGAAACCTCAGGAACCATTAAAGAAATAAGGAGAGAGGCTGATAATATCAATTTTATTATGGCATCTGCCATTACAAACGAGCTTAAAATAGACCAAAGTGTTGCCCATGACGGCGTGTGCCTCACGGTAGTAGCGATAGAAGCAGATACTTATACTGTAACAGCGATTAAAGAAACATTGAATAAAACAAACCTTTCGCAATGGAAGGAAGGAGGAGAAGTAAATCTTGAAAGAGCTATGAAACTTGGCGACAGGCTTGACGGACATATAGTACAGGGGCATGTTGATCAGACAGGTGTATGCAAATCGGTAGAATCGGCTAACGGTAGCTGGTACTTTACTTTTGAATATGAACCTGGGCTGAACAATATAACTATAGAAAAAGGCTCCATAACTGTTAACGGAGTTAGCCTTACGGTAGTAAATTCTAAAAACAATGAGTTTAGCGTAGCCATAATACCCTATACCTATGAGCATACCAACTTTAAAAATATCAAGCAGGGCAGTGTGGTTAACCTGGAGTTTGATGTTATCGGCAAATATGTTGCCCGATTAAACAGCCTTCGAAATTAAAGCAAGGAGATTAAAATTATAATTGATTATAAAATCATCTGCTGACATATTATGGCATTAGTTTCAGACAAAATAATAGCACAGAAATTAAGAGGGTTGCTGTGATTTCTCATCAAATATTTTTGCTGTGTTCGTTTGTTTTGCAAAAAAAATTATGCTGCTATCGGCTCATTGTTCTATTCCTAAAAATTTCAAAGATATATAGCCAAATAAATCCTGTCTCATAGGGACAGGTTTAGTAAAAACGCATACTATATATTCACAGTAATTTTGATTGTTTTCTTTTGTCTTCAATGAAAAATATACTGGCAGTCCACTGAGGATTTCAAGAGTATTTTTTTATAAAATTCAGAATTTAAATCTACAAAGCCTTCTATGTAATTTGTTTCGTTAAACATTTCATTTAGGATAGCATCATCAATAACATCAATATCCGATAATTTAAATCCATCACCTTTATCTATAAAAACTAGTTCAATGAAATCATCCTCCCTTTCCGCTATCAAGAGCATTCTATAAGGGGTTGCATATATAATGTACTCATTCCCTTCTAAAAGATACTGTAAATTTTCTACAGCAGGATTTATTTTTTCAGTAAAAAATTTTTTTTCACTGAATTGAGAATAAGTTAACTGGCTAAAAAAAAGTATATATATTAAATTTCGCATTGTTATTTATTTTCTAATTGGTACCTGTCAAAAACAATATTAAACCAGTATTTAAATGTTATTTGAAATGATGGATGACATTATATTAGGGTAAACATTTTTCAGGATTTTTCTTTTATTATAAAGATCACATCTCAATAAAAAGTATTTAGCTATATAAAGATACTAATTTACATCAACCATTCACTTTAACTGTCCAATCTATTAAAGGAAATTACTTTTAAAGAAACAGTTGTTGATAAAACAAACAATCCCCGCCAATTAGCGGGGATTTCTGTATGTATTAAAATGTAATCTTTATTGTTCTACCTCTTTAGCGAGAAGTGAGCTTTAAACTCCCTTGTCACACCGTTCTCTTCATAGGTTACGGTAAACCAGTAGTCGGTAGCCGGTACCGGCACCCCGTTAAAGGTTCCGTCCCACCCCTGGCTGTCCTCACTCGCGCTTAGCTGCTTCATCAGCTTGCCGTAGCGGTCAAAGATGTAGATCCTCGCACTCGAG
>JBQGDD010000256.1:0-2993 GCA_052038845.1 Dyadobacter sp.
CTCCTAACCAAATGCATCTACAGAGCACTATCAAAATGAAAACCTATAAAACAAAAAACAGAAGTAACCCGAAAGCTACTTCTGCCTAAAAAATGTATTTTTACTATTATTAATCCTGTATCGTTTTTTTAGGACTAGTCATATTTAATATAATGGACATAAAAATACACCACATAAATGCTATTTCTATAGCCGAAGTCATTTCAAATGATATCGTTATTAAGAGCATTGAAGACGGAACGGACTTATTAGGTAATCTTTACTATCAGGATTTTGACAGGGTAATAGTACATGAAAAGAATATAACTCCGAAATTTTTTGATTTAAAAACAAAGATGGCAGGAGAAATTCTGCAAAAATTTTCTAATTACAGGATGAGGCTTGTCGTGGTTGGAGATTTTACCAAGTATGAAAGTAAAAGTTTAAAAGATTTTATTTTTGAGAGCAACAAAGGGGTAACTGTTAATTTTGTAAAATCAACAGATGAAGCTCTATCAGCCCTATCATAACTTATTTTGATATACTTTTATCCTCTTTAATGATTCTTTTATTCCAGTAATAATAAAATGGAAGCCCCGAAAAGATAAGGCTTATACCAATTAGTGATTTGCCCGGCGATTCTATAAATGATATGCAAAGCAATGCAATACAAAAAAGAATAAATATTACAGGAACAAAAGGATAGCCAGGGGTTTTATATGGCCTTGGCAAATCTTTATGTTTAATTCTAAAATAAATTACTCCAAAAACAATTAATCCGAAGAAGATAAAAGCTGTAATTATAAGCATATCTGTTAATGCATCAAAAGAGCCTGAAAATACTAATATACATGCCCAGATTGCCTGATATTTTAAAGAATTGTGGGGGGTGTTATTTTTTGTGTGTATATCTGCAGCTCTTTTAAAGAAAAGCCCTTTTTTCGCCATTGCATAATAAATTCGGGATGATACTAATATAGTGGCATTTGTGCAGCCAAATGTAGAGACAAGTATCATTGCGCTGATAATATATGCCCCGCCCTGTCCAAAGAGTTTGTTCATTACTAACACTGCTGCTATATTATTTTCATCTGTGCTCATAGCGGCCGTCATCTCATCTATAGGCATTACATATAAATAAGCTGTATTAATAAGTACATAAACTGTAATAACAATCAGTATACCTATAATAAGTGCACGGGGCAGGTTTTTATATGGGTTCTCAATTTCTTCACTTATAAATCCCAGTGCTATCCATCCTTCATATCCCCAAAAGGCATTCCTCATAGCTAAAACCATAGCGCTTACAAAAGCGAAAGCTGTAAATCCTTCAGTTGGGTATGCGGAAGAAACTGTTTCAAATGTTGCCATACTGCCTTGTTCACTGCCAAAAGCAACACAAATAATAACTAATATTGAAGCTGTTATTAAAAATGTAAAGAGCAGGCTTAGGTTGCCTCCTTTCTTAGTTCCCTTTACATTTATAATGGTAAGGAAAATAATCAGCAGGCAGGAAATGAGTTTTGCGCCAAAATTATAAAAAGGATACAGGCCTAATATACTTACAGACTCCCATTGCGCAGGTAAATGTGGCAGATTAACAAAGGTACTGAGCGCACCTGCAAAAACGAAAGCTATAGAAGATATAGCGGCTGTTTGAATTACTGTAAAGCAGGTCCAGCCGTATAGAAATGAAATAGTTTTGCCATAAATTTTTTCAAGCCAGCTAAATGGTCCGCCAGAATCAGGAAATAATGTACCAAGTTCAGCAATACTTAAAACACCAAATAGAACAACAACACCGGCTAAAAACCAAGCCAGTACTACCAACCATGGTGTGTGCAGAATTTCTGCCATAGGAGCGACTTTTTTAAATACGCCAGATCCTATTATTGAACTCATTACAATTATAATTGCCATTTTAAGGCCAAATGATTTAACGAGGCTTGTAGATTTTGGAGTTTCCTGCATTATGGAATTTAGGGTTTTTGTGTTAGGATTTTCCGTGTTTAAACTGAAGAGAATATTGCTTATGCATATATTCTTAACGCTAAGATACCATTTTACATTAGAAATTATAAGATTTCGCTTTATTAAAGCTGATTCGGGATTTTGTACCATAGTATTTTTACCTCGTTATTTTTCCTTATTTTTGGCTAAAAGTCTAATTGATTTATCTTAATGAAAAAAGCCGCAGTTTTATTCTCTCTTATTATATTTAGCTCCTGCCAGTATTTTGAAAAGCAGGTGCCGGATGAAGAAGAGTTGCTGCAAAAAAGGCTGCAGGAAATAAACTGGAACGAGGTAAGCAGTTATCCGTCTATTGCCGAATGTGAAGCTATAATTGATAAAGAACAGAAAAAAGAATGCTTTTTTGAAACTATGGCGCGCCTTGTTCAGGAAAAACTGGATATGGATACCATAGCCCTGCTGTATCCTGAAATTGATACCATAGCAGTTAAAGTTACCGTAGCATCTGATTCACGGCTTACTTTTGAACCTCAGTTTCCTCAGGATAGCGTAGGGTGTAATACCATAAAAATAGACAGTATTATTAAAAACCGCCTGGTTGATTTTCCAGAGGTAGCTCCCGCTGTAAAAGAGGGTGTGCCTGTAACTACCCAGTTTATACTGCCTGTTATACTTAATGTGGCAGAGTAATGCTGTCCTGCCTTTTAAAGTTTATTACATAAATACTCCCAATGCTTACAGGTATAACAATGTTTAAAAGCCATTGTAATGTTGCCGCCAATACTACCACCCACTCATTTACGCCCACTATCCCGAAAAAATACACCGCTACGCTTCCCCTAATGGCAAAATCAAGAAACTGAAACGTAGGTAAAGATGAACCTACAAAATATACCGCTGCAATGGTGCTTATCATTACGGGATAGGGTAAATGCACATCAAACAGTAAAAAAATAAAATAATGCTGATGGAGCAATGCCATATAGCGCAGTAGTGCCAGTGCGTTATTTTTGGTGTGAATTTTTTTTGGTATTTCTGCTATG
>JBQGDD010000257.1:0-3411 GCA_052038845.1 Dyadobacter sp.
TTTTCCATCATGATCTGGAAACCATAAAAAAACTTAGCCTCTGCATACTGCACTTCATTTACAAAGTTTTCTGCGAGGTTTTCATTCACAATACCGTCAGATGCTGCAAAAAAAGCCAGTATATGCTTAATAAAATATTTCTCATCATCATTAAGCTTAGAATTCCAGTCGGTAAGATCCTGATGTAGGTCAATTTCTTCCGCTGTCCAGAAACTTGCCTCCATTTTTTTATACCACTCCCAAATATCATGGTGTTTTATAGGGAATATTACAAATCGGTTCTTATTTTCCTGTAAAATAGGTTCTATTGCAGACATATTGTTTTGACTTTTATAGTATTATAGAATATGATGTATTGCTGTAACGTGAACTACAAAGATTGGCATTTAGATTAGAAAATGAAAGCCAAACTTATCCACAATAAGCAGTAGTTTTTAACAACAGCAATAATTACAGCAAAAAACAAGCCGTACCTGTAAAAAACTGATTACAAGTGTTTTAATATCTGTAAATTAGTGAAAAATAATGAGTAAAGCCAGCAATAGCGGGAGATTTTGGGCATTTTAACGCCTGCGCCGCACAGGTTCATCTTTAAGCTCTTCGGCTATTTTTTCAAGCTCAGCATACCAGTCTTCCCCAAACTTTCGTATAAGGGCTTCCTTTACAAATTTATATACCGGCACTTCGAGTTCTTTACCCAGCGAACAGGCATCGCTACATATATCCCAACGGTCATAATTAACCGCCGCAAACTCTGTAAAATCTTTTACACGTACAGGGTACAGGTGGCAGGAAACAGGTTTTTTCCATTTCACAAGCCCCTGGTTATACGCCTGCTCTATTCCGCAAAGGGCAGTCCTGCCGTCAAAAATAACATAAGCACAGTCCTTATTATCTATAAGCGGGGTTTCAAGGTCGCCATCAGTTCCTTTTACCCATGTACCCTGCTCCTCTATAGCGGCTATACCTTCTTTTCTTAAAAAGGGCTTTACTATAGGATAAATTTCTTCCAGTATCCTGGTTTCTTCTTCATTAAGCGGTGCACCTGCATCGCCATCTACACAACACGCGCCCTTGCAGGCCGAAAGGTTGCATACAAACTCTTTTTCTAAAATGTCTTCGGAGACAATTGTTTTTCCCAGTTGAAACATGCCGCAAAGATAAAGAAACTAAACACACAAAAGGTGTAAACATAATCCTGCTAAAAATAAAAGCTGCTATATGTTGTCCGCATTAATTATTGAAATACTTTTGCACATTCTAAACATTATTGTTATGGGATTTGACTGGAGAGAAATTTTTACCGTTAGCATGGTACTTTTTGCAGTAATAGATATTATGGGCAGCATACCTATTATTGTTGACCTGCGCAATAAACTGGGATACATACAAAGCGAAAAAGCATCTATAGTAGCTATGGTGATTATGATTGCCTTTTTATTTGTAGGTGAAGAAATTTTAAAACTTATAGGCATCGATGCCAGCTCTTTTGCTGTGGCAGGTTCATTTGTTTTATTTTTCCTGGCACTTGAAATGATACTGGGCATACGCCTTTACAAAGACGATAACCCAAGTACCGCCTCTATTGTCCCCATAGCATTCCCGCTGATAGCCGGGGCAGGCACCATGACTACCATACTATCATTAAGGGCAGAATATGAAAAGATAAATATTATATGCGCTATAGTTATAAATGTAATAGTAGTGTATGGAGTACTTAAATCATCATCTAAAATTGAACGCTTTTTAGGTGTTAACGGACTGGGTGTTATACGAAAAGTATTTGGCGTTGTATTACTGGCAATAGCTGTTAAATTATTCGCTGCCAATGTTAAACAATTGTTTCTATAGTATTATATTTGCTAATTTTACATCTCAAATCACTTAATTATATAATCTTTTCAAGGATACCATATAATGAAAATATTTATTTACACGCTTATAGCAATCGCCCTCGGACTTATCGTTTTTAATATTACACTTCTTGACTTTAATAACCTCCTTAAAGGCAACAGCCTTATAGCCCTTATAGGGATTGTAGCTTCACTTTGTGCAGTATGCATCCTGCTTATTTTTAGGACAGCAAAAAGTATTGACGAAAACACAGGAAACTAATTCTATGTTTGATGTTTTGATAATAGGGGGTGGCGTATCAGGAGTTTCATGTGCGCTGATATTAGGTTCTGCACACGTAAGACCATATGCTACGGATAAAAAAGTAGGCATATTTACCCACCAAAAAGCATCTGCACTACAGGATGCACTTTTTAATAATGCTTATGGCATTGCACCCGGCACTTTAGGCAAGGATTTAATGGAAAGCAGCCTTGACCATTTAAGCACATTATACCCACACGTGGAGCAACTGCCTAAAGAAAAAGTAATGAAAGTTGAAGGTGAAGCCGGAAACTTTACTGTTACCACCAACAAAAACACATACCAAACAAAAGTACTGGTTGTAGCTGTAGGTTCAGCAGGGACTTTTAATATAGAAGGGCTTATGGAATATGTAATTCCGCATAAAAAAGCACTTCCTGAAAAGAACCGCATACAACTTAGCAATAACGACCATTTAGTAACCGAAGGAATTTATGCTGCCGGAACGCTGGCAGGGCAAAGAAGCCAGCTATCTATAGCTGCGGGCAGTGGGGCATCTGTAGGGACAGATATTCTTACTTTATGGAATAACGGCATACCCACACAATACCACGACAGCACCCGTAAATAAATTTTATTTACGCCACCTAAGTGTTTCCATAATATTCCGCATATCATCTTTAATGTAGCTTGCGGCTGGCATCAGCGAATCAAAATTAGGTTTTGCATAAAAATACATAGACCCTGTAAGGAAGTGCCTTGTACTATCAGTTACATAAAACTGGGCATTGGTAGCAGCATCTCCGCCCACCTGGTAAAACATACCATATACTTTTTTATCAGGGTTAATGTAAGGCTGCTCCCCTATTTCATTTGCTTTTATAACATGGTCATACGTAAGTTTTTGCGCATCACGCAAAAGCGATTCCAAATTATTTTCCGTTACCTGTTTGTATGTTAAGTGTATGCTTGCCTTCATTTTAGGATACTGAACCACCATATTACATTCTCCCTTATCGTTAACATTTGCAAGTGTATTATAGGCAAAGGTATAAGGGCATCCTTCATCAAAAAGTTTATAGGTCTGCATTGGGTAATCCAGCCTTAAGTATGCCTGAGGCTTGGGTACGGTTTCATCTCCGCATCCTGTTACTAAAAATAATATGAGCACTGCAAGGCTACTGCCTGCTATTTTTTTTATACTTATCATTAAATATTAAGAATCTCCGCTCATATATCGATGAAAGAATAACCAACTCTCAGTTTAAAATGCTTCTTTTCTCCAAATTTCATGTTAATTACACTTTTTAATAT
>JBQGDD010000258.1:0-4034 GCA_052038845.1 Dyadobacter sp.
AATAAATCCTCAGAAAAATGAAGCTTACTCTTACAGTTATGTAAATGGGTACTGGGAAAAAATTGACGAATGGCATGAGTCGGCAACATTTGCAGCAGGTGGTTTACAATCTACCACAACCGACCTGACTAAGTTTGCTAAAGCGTTGTTTGACGGTAAAATAATTAAGAAAGAATCATTAGATGAAATGATTAAGGTAGAGTCAGGGTACGGTAAGGGTATTTTTGCCTTCCCGTTTGGTGAGCGCAGGTTTTATGGCCATACAGGAGGTATAGAAGGGTTTGAATCTACTCTTGGTTATTACCCGAAAGAAAATATGAGCGTAGCCCTGGTTGCTAATGGTGCTAATTATGACACAAATGATATAATGATTGGCGTATTAAGTATTTATTATAAAATACCTTATCCTTTCCCTAATTTAATAACTGTTGATGTAGCCCCTGAAATTTTAGCAAGTTATGAAGGTGTATATTCATCCCCTACATCTCAACATAAAATAACTATTAAATATCACCAGGGCAAACTAATGGCTCAGGCAACAGGTCAGGGAGCATTTCCACTTAACCCTCTCAGCGAAACTGAATTTAATTTTGATCCCGCAGGTATAAAGGTAAAATTTAAAAAAGACGCTTTTACTATTATACAAGGCTCTCACATAGATGAGTTTACAAAAGAATAAATTTATCTTTTTACACACATTTAATCCCTGGCTATGCCGGGGATTTGCTTTTTATAGCTTTTTTGTAGACTCCCGCTGCCTTAATTCTGTTTTAATAACCTTTGTCTGATATTCCGGCTCTTCACCAGCTTTAGCCTCCAGCCTGTCAATAAGCATATTGGAAGCCGCCTCCCCTATTTCAGGACCGTGCTGGCTAATGGTAGAAAGGCTAGGTGTTAACCTTCTTGACCACACACCATCTGCAAAGCCTATCATGTTAAGCTGTTCGGGTATTTTAATCCCGCTTTTTAAAGCGGCTTTCATTGCCATTACAGAGGCATGCTCATCTAAGGCAAAAACACCGTCAATACTTTTATCATTAAACAGGGTTTTTAGTTTTTCGTCAAATTCTTCTGTATTATCGGTGGATATTATTATATCGGGCTTTACTTTGTATCCATTATCCTTTAACGCGCTGTAATACCCTTCTGTCCGCAACTTTCCTACGCTAAGGTTATCTATGGTAGATAGCAATGCAATATTTTTACATTTAAGTTTAATAAGGTGGTTCATAGCATAAACGGCAGAGTCAAAATCATCTACCACTACTTTATCACAACTAACTTCATCCGATGTCCTGTCAAACATTACAATAGGCAGGTCATCACTCATAGCTTCTTTAAAATGTTTAAAATCCTGCTGCTTTTGTGTTTCTTCAGATATTGAAAGTATAAACCCATCTACGGTACCATTACTCAGCATTTCCATAGCATGAATCTCTTTTTTAAGCGACTCGTTAGAAATACATGTTATAACATTATATCCCCTATTATTTGCGGTTTTTTCTATACCGCTAAAAACCTTGGCAAAAAATGGATTCAGGATGTTTGGTATAATTACCCCAATAGTTTTGGAACGTTTATTTTTAAGGTTTACCGCTAAGTTATTAGGCTTGTAGTTTTTAAGCCTGGCAAACTCCTGCACCTTTATTTTTGTAGGTTCACTAATTTCCGGGCTGTTACTCAATGCTTTCGAAACTGTAGATACAGATACATTTAACTCTTTTGCTATCTGTTTCAGGGTAGCTTTCTGCTTCATATCCTTTCTTGATATTTTATAATGTAAAGTAACAAAAAAATTTATATAAAGGCTGATATAAAAATTATAGTAAAATATCGCATGCTGAAAGAAAATCCACACAATTAAGTATTTACGCTTTAATCCGTGTAATCTTCAACCTACAAAAAAATAAATAATGCACAGTTTAGTAAACCATAGTTAAGTTAATTAAAAGATAAAATTTTACAGATGATTTATTCCAAATTAATATTGAGCAATAAATACCAAAACTCATAACCTACACTAAATGAGTATTTTAATATAGTAAAGAAATATCAAAACTGCTAAATAAATGTTAATATGTTGTATATTATTCATTTTGTTAAAAACCCAGGTGTAAAAAACAGCGTATCTAATTAAATAACTTTGATAATCAAGCCACACCTAAATTAAAGTGCATAAAAACAATTATTAACCTATCATTAAATTTTAATTATGAAAAAGACAGTTAAAGTTCAGGAAGTTAGAACAGGCAGCCTTCATAACAGGCGAAGCTTCCTAAAATTCAGTGGTCTCGCTATTGCAGGTACAGGACTTATAATGGCAGGATGTAGTGACGACGATGATCGTGGCAATCCAGGCAACAACAATAACCAACTACCAGGTATTAGAAATGGTGTTTTTGATTTAGGTGGAGGTGATTTAGGTATACTTACATATGCTTATGCCTTGGAACAGCTTGAAGCTGATTTTTACACGCGTGTAGTTAACGGAAACACATTTGGTTCTACTTTTAACTCTGAAGAGCAGGCTATATTAGTTGACCTTTACAGACATGAAGTAGTACACAGAGAATTCTTTAGGACAGCACTTTCTGGAGCTCTTGATGCTGACAGAGTGTTACCAGACCTACAGTTTGCATACGATGGAGTAAATTTTGGTAACAGGCTAAGCGTATTAGAAACAGCTAAAGCACTTGAAGATACAGGAGTATCTGCATATAACGGTGCAGGAAGATATATACAAAATGCTGACTATTTAGTAGTTGCTGGAAAAATAGTATCTGTTGAAGCAAGACATGCTTCTGCTATAAGGGATTTATTAAACCCTGGATCGGCAGATTTTGCTGGTGATGATATTATTGACAACAATGGTCTGGATCTTTCAAGAAGACCTTCACAGGTAATTTCTGCACTATCTGACCTGGAGTTTGTACAAACACCATTCACAGCATCTTTTTTACAGTAACCATTAACATTTAAAACTCAGCATTATGAATATTATAAAATTTATAGAGTCGTTTACAAACGAAGGCCTGATAAACGCTAAAGGCTCAAGAAGAGATAGTTTCAGCCAGTTTGGAAAATTAGGGAGCAATGCCGCTATGGCAGCATTACCATTAGGTATTGGCGGGTTATTTTTAGGCTCGCAAAAAGCTAACGCAGCTACCTCAGCAGCATTTATGGCTGCAGAATCTCCAACGGAAGCATTACAACTTGCCCTTACATTAGAATATCTTGAAGACGAATTTTACCAAATAGGTCTTGGTACAGCTGGTTTAATACCTTCATCTGACCAGGCTACTATGGCAAAAATATCTCAGCATGAGTCTCAGCACGTAGATTTCCTTCTTGCTGCGCTTGGTAACAATGCTATTGATAAGCCAACATTCGATTTTACAGTAAATGGAACATTTGACACATTCTCTAATTACGAAACTTTCCTTGCTTTAGCACAAGCTTTTGAAGATACAGGTGTGAGGGCTTACAAAGGTCAGGCTGGTAATTTAATGTCACAGCCAGACTTACTACAGGCAGCTCTTCAGATACACTCTGTAGAAGCACGTCATGCTGCACAGGTAAGAAGACTAAGAGGACAAAAAGGATGGATTGTTGGTAATAATCGAGGTGGATTACCAGCTGCTGCTCAGCCTGTATATAACGGAGAAGAAAACGCAATGCAGTTAGGTTTCAACACTTCAATGGTATCTGCTACTAATGGTCCTGCTATACCATCAGGTGCCGGTGCAGAATCTTATGATGAACCATTAACAGGAGCGCAGGCAACAAGTATTGCCAGCTTATTTATAGTATAATAAAACAGAAAATTTAAGTTAAGTTGACCTTTGTTTTGACTGCCCGGAAACTAATGTTTTCGGGCAGTTTTTATTTTATAGTGACTAGTCCTAAAAAAACGATACAGGATTAATAATAGTAAAAATACATTTTTTAGGCAGAAGTAGCTTTCGGGTTACTTCTGTTTTTTGTTTTATAGGTTTTCATTTTGATAGTGCTCTGTAGATGCATTTGGTTAGGAG
>JBQGDD010000259.1:0-4527 GCA_052038845.1 Dyadobacter sp.
CTCCTAACCAAATGCATCTACAGAGCACTATCAAAATGAAAACCTATAAAACAAAAAACAGAAGTAACCCGAAAGCTACTTCTGCCTAAAAAATGTATTTTTACTATTATTAATCCTGTATCGTTTTTTTAGGACTAGTCAACCCTCCGAATCCTTATCTCCTCCCGCAAGGGCTTTTGCCGAAGAAGTACCTATACGCTTAACACCCATCTTAATCATTGCCAGGGCATCACTATAAGTACGCACACCCCCGGCGGCTTTTACAGGCAGGGGGTATGAGTTTTCCAGCATCAGCTTTACAGTATGCAGGGTAGCCCCGTTGGGCTCACCATTTTCTGTTTTATAAAAACCTGTAGATGATTTTACATACACCTTAGAGTAGCAATCCTCTTTAAAATTGCTTATAACACAGTTTTTAATAAGTGCAGTAATTTTTATTATTTCAGTATCAGTAAGTGCGGCTACTTCAATTATCCATTTCACAGCACAGCCATTACTTAACCCCAGTTGCGTACAACGCACAACTTCATCTTTAACTTTGGTAATTTCTCCTGCTTTAAAAGCATTATAATCGGCAACGAAATCAAGTTCATCTGCGCCATCATCAATAGCTTTTTGTGCTTCACTTAGTTTTTCATCTGTTCCGGCAGTACCTTCAGGAAAAGCTATAACCGTACCCACTGCAACTTTTGATTTGGCCTCAATTATCATTTTCTTAGCCATAGCAACATAGCCGGGGCGTATCATTATCAGTTTGAAATTTTCCTGTACAGCCTCTGCAACAGCATTTTTAACTACCTTATCATTTTCACTTTCACTAAGCCCTGCCTGTTCAGGAGTTTTTAAATAAGTCGCGTCTAAATATTGCTTTATATCCATAATAAAAATAAAAATCCCCCGCATAGCAACGGGGGATGATTAGTCATTATTTTTTATTTTTTTCAAGCAGCCACACAATTAAAATTGCGGTTAAGCTGCCTAAAGTATTTGCCAAAGCATCCATTACATCAGCACTCCTTTTATGCGCTATCAGTTCCTGCAAAATTTCAATTACAATACCATAGCTAAAGGCTGCGATAAAAATTATCATCCTCACTTTCTTCCTGCTTACCTTGATGTGCTTAACGCAATAAGCATACCATAAAAATGTAAACACAAAATAAAAGAAGAAATGAACATATTTATCTTTATGCGGAATTTTGAAAGTAGCAAGGCTATTAAATGCATCGCCGCTTGTTAAGCACAGCACTGTTATTAACAGTGTCCATACAATTGCGGCAATCCTTAAATGCCTTTTAAGCACCTATAAGTTCCTTATATTGATTGCTGTCAAGCAATTCATTAACTTCAGCCTGGTCAGCTATTTTTACCTTTATCATCCATCCGTCACCATACGGGTCAGAATTTACAGTTTCAGGAGTAGCCTCAAGTGTTTCGTTAAATTCAACTATTTCGCCTGAAAGGGGTAAAAACAGGTCAGATACTGTTTTTACAGCTTCAACTGTACCAAAAACCTCATCTCTCGAAAGAGTCTGATCAAGCGTTTCAACTTCTACATAAACAATATCTCCTAACTCTTTTTGGGCAAAATCTGTAATACCTACTGTAGCGGTATCTCCTTCAATTTTTACCCATTCGTGGTCTTTAGTGTACTTTAAATCTGCCGGAATATTCATTTTTAGTTTGTTTTTAGCAAATGTATGTTATCTGTAAATAATTATAAAATATTTTTAACTGTTAATTACCAAAATTGTACCTAAGCGTAAATCCTGACCTGATGTTGGTTAACGGGAATGCCGTAGAAATAACAGCCTGGCTAAAAGAATGGTCATAATAAAATATAGCCGTCAGGTTTTTACTAAAGGCATAATCTGCCGTAAACCTTATAGACCATATATCCTGCCCGCCTCCAAGCTGGTTATTATCATAGTCAAGGTAGCGTACAATAGTTTCATTTTTTCTTAAAGAAAAATCTGCCCTCATGTTAATATCACTCCTTATAGTATTGGTAGGGTTATCAGCCAATGTAGAGTTTATAACTACATCTTTAATACGGTAACCAAGCCCAATGATATATTCATTACCATTTACCTCTGTTAAAAGGTTATTATCAAAGCTCATATTAAGCATCCTGTCCTTTCGCATTTCTGCAAGAATTTTTATGGAGTTTTTCATCTCCATGTCAACCCTTATAAGCGGGTTAAACTGCTCTGCAAGGTTAATGTTAGAGATAATATCTTTTGGAAGGAAGTTACCAACCCCTCCGTTATCCTGCGCATTAGGATTTTGCTGAAACTCGATATTTGAACGATAAGAATTTATATTATACGAAGCAGTGTAACCATGCTGTAAAGAAAAACGCTTAAATTTCTCTTTAAAGAACCCATAGCGCATAAGACCTGTATATTTTACTATCCAGTTAGGCAGGGGAACATTCCTGAAAGGAGTTGTTTTAACTTTACCCGCATCCTGCCCTGAATAGGCAGCTAAGAAAGATGGCAGTAAAACCTCTTGGCTATTCCTGCCGTATCCTACCGGAAAGCCCGCATTTGCATCGGCAAATTCACCTGTTGGTGTCTGTGCACCACCATCACCATATCTCGGAAATTCTGTTGTGCCATAACGTTGTTCCGCAAGTCTTTCAGCAACAACCAACCTGTTATCCCTCATTTGGTTAAATGCTTCCGAACCGTTTACATCGCTTTGGCTAAAAGCTGTAGATATAATTACTGTAGATATCTCAAAGTTTCCAAAAGTGTAAGGCGAACGGGAGTTATACTCAAAAGTAAGCGGATTTACATCAAACTGTTCAGAATAATTTTCCAGATAATTCCTCCTTGCTGTAAGGTCAATTTTAAAATCGGGGAATAAATCCATATTTGCCGTTATGTTAAGCGACGTTGAATTTACCTGTGTAAAGTTTTGGTTGAATTCCTGGTATGTTGTAAGGTAACCCCCTTGTGCGGCTTCCTGCCTTACACCAAGATCCTGGCTCCCCATTACAAACCCAAGAGTTGGTCTTGATGTACCAAAGAAACCTATTCCAGGCAAATAGCCCGGCAGTATTGTACCACTCTCTTCTGTATAATTAACCTGTATGTTTTTAACACTGGTAACCACCCCTACAAGCCCGTCTAAAAATGCATTGCCTCCCTGCTCTGGTGCCTGGTTGCTGGTAATTTTTTCACCTGGTTTAGGCGGTCCTTTTGGAGCCGCATTTCTTGCCGCCGGTTTCTTTTTACCAGTTAACCCTACATATTTATACAGCATATCCATATTAAGGGTTGTATTAATTTTATGCGAACTGTTGTTCTGTATGGTATTCCCTAAATTGAAAACATTACTATCTTCATCAATAATAGTCTGGAATGCGTCAGACGAACGCATCCAGTTGTATGTGCCTGAATATGTATAAGTAGATTTTACAAAACTAAACACAGGTATTTTATTAATTGGCAAATCATAATTTACCACATACTGCTGTGTGTGCTGGTTAGGGTCGCCCACTTCAAAAAAGCCATGCCAAATGTTATAATCTTCTGATGGCCTTAATGTACCATCTTCAAAATTCACAAAATAATTACGTACAATGTTGCTTGTATTAACAGCATAATTAATTTTTAATGACTTTGTAAGGTTATAATTAAACCCATAATTATAGTTAAAGAAATAATTTCTCCTGTATAAAGGGCTTATAGGAATTCCATCTACATCTACATTCCTGAACTGCTGCCTGTTATACTGCCTTATAATGTTACTACTGAATGATATATTAGAGGGCAGGTAATTAAAATTAAAATCACTAAGCATTTTCCAGTACTGGCTCTTCTTCATAAAAGCTGTCTGTTTAAAAGGCTCAACAGGTTTGCTTTTAAAGTTATAAGTATAGTCAGCACCTATCCTTAAATTTTGGTCCATTAAGTCCTCAATTTCATAATCGTGGTGTTCAGTCTGGTTATAAGAATAGGTTAAAGTAACATTTTCAGGATCATACACACGCTGCTTCTGCTCCGGTGCCCTTTCTTTCTTAACCCCTATAAAGTTGATACTTTTTCGCTTGGTATAATCTATTGCACGCTGGCGCATATTTTCCCTTATAGCGGCATCATTAGTATTATCTAACAACTGTTCAAGCCGCACATCCTGCTGGAAAGGATCGTATTCAGGAGTAATAATCTGCTCTCCAATACCATAGTTGAATGGCAGCCTTATACCCCATTTTTTAGGCATAAGCATCCCTAAATTAATATTGGTTACAACATCATAATGTTTTACATCTTCACGGCTCCTTTCATTAGGACCCTGCTCTATAGTACCAAAACCTATAGTACTTATACCACCCGTGGCAGACACAGTAGCAAAATCGGCAAAATTAGCATCCATACTGGCTATAGCCGCCATACCGCCTTTACTTTCCATAACACTAAGGCGAAGATCGTTAAACAAAAAATCTCCCCTTAAATGCCTTTTGGTAGTACGGGCATAGTTATTTTTTACCCCAACCATAATAGTACGTACGTATCCAAA
>JBQGDD010000260.1:0-4093 GCA_052038845.1 Dyadobacter sp.
GGTTTTAAAAGAATACTGTGTATTGCTTAAAACGTTACTCTGCGTAGTTATTTTTCCTTCGCCTTCTTTAAGCGAGCCTGCCCATACGGCGGTTGCATTTCTTTTCATAATATATTGGTTTGAAATTAATAGAATTATACAAAAGGCTTTAAGCCCGGTGTAATTTCTTATAAATTTAATCAATTGAAAAGAGATAAAACAACAGCCGCATTTAATTTAACAGAACATTAAAATACTCATTAACCATTTTCAGCTTCTTCCATCATCTCCAGCATTTTTAATGTAGTATTCCAGTTACGGGTTGTGGCTTTGCAGTTAAGTTTCGCTTCAATAAAAGCATTAGTTAATTTAGACTCAGCCGCACTTTGTGAAAGCTTTAAATACATCATCTTACCTATCGCCTTAAAAACATCATCGCTCCTGTTGTATTTATTCATTTTATCGATTCCCTCCCTCGACACTTCATCAGACAGGAATGCTACAAAATACTTTTTAACCCCACTGGGTTCCGGTTCTTTACCCGTATAAGGATTATTTTCTATAGCTTTTGTCAGCTCTGATTTATCAAAAATAAACATACCCACGTCATAGCCATACTCTTTGTAGAGCAGCACTTCGATACTGCGGGCAATTTTACCTTTATCAGTTTCAGGGTTTTCAAAAACAACATTGCCACTCTGTATATAAGTCTTTACATTCAGGAATCCGTTAGCTTCCATCAGCTTGCGCAAATGTTCCATTTTTATAACATTGTGTCCGCTAACGTTAACGGCTCTAAAAAGTGCTGCATATACAGGCATAACTATTGTTTAAAGGTTTAGGTACAAATTTATTTAATTTTAATCAGCAATAGCTTATTTTTGCCGCATGGGAAGAAAGAGAACAGAAAAGATTGTATTTGACAGCGTTAAGGTACTCGATGCCGGAGCAAGAGGAGTATCGGTAGCTAAAGCCCCCGATGGTAAGGTAATATTTATACCAAATGTAGTTCCGGGCGATGTTGTAGATATACAGACATTTAAAAAACGTAAATCTTATTACGAAGGTAAAGCCATAAAAATTCATGAATTTTCTGAACACAGAACAACACCTGTTTGCCAGCATTTTGGCTCATGTGGTGGCTGCAAGTGGCAGAATATGACGTATGACAGGCAATTGTTTTATAAAAACCAGGAAGTATATAACAACCTTAAACGCATAGGCAAAATAGGGTTGCCTAATTTTGAACCTATATTAGGCAGTGAAAAACAATTTTTTTACCGCAATAAAATGGAGTTCTCTTTTTCTAACAGCCGCTGGATGACAGAAGCAGAGATACAAAGCGGCGAAGAGCTGGATAATGCTAATGCTCTCGGTTTTCATATACCCCGTATGTGGGATAAAATACTGGATATAACCCATTGCAGCCTGCAGGAAGACCCAAGCAACGCTATACGTAACGAAATAAGAGATTTTGCCAACAAAAACGGCTTAACATTCTTTAACCCAAGAGAGCATTCGGGCTTGCTACGTACATTAATGCTGCGTACTGCTTCAACCGGGGAAATAATGGTGCTTATACAGTTTTATGAAGACGACAGGGAAAAACGTGAACTGCTGCTTGATTTTCTTGCAGAACGTTTTCCTGAAATAACTTCTTTACAATATGTTATTAACAGTAAAGCAAATGATACGCTTTACGATCAGGATGTAATACTGTACAAAGGCAGGGACTATATACTGGAAGAAATGGAGGGGCTGCATTTCAGCATTAATGCAAAATCTTTTTACCAGACAAATTCAGACCAGGCATACGAACTGTATAAAATAACGCGTGATTTTGCAGGACTTACAGGTAACGAATTAGTATACGACCTTTATACAGGTACAGGTACCATTGCACAGTTTGTATCTAAAAAAGCTAAAAAGGTAATTGGTGTAGAAGCTGTACCTGAAGCTATTGCTGATGCAAAAGAAAATGCAAAACGCAATAACATTACTAATTGCGAGTTCTTTGTGGGTGACATGAAAGTTGTTTTTAATGAAGAGTTTATTAATACACATGGTACACCCGATGTTATTATTACCGATCCGCCACGCGATGGTATGCACAAAGATGTAATAGAGCAAATACTTAAAATAAGCCCTGAAAAAGTAGTTTATGTAAGTTGCAATTCTGCCACACAGGCGCGTGATTTAGCTTTGATGGACGAAAAGTATAAGGTAACAAGAGTACGCCCTGTAGATATGTTTCCGCAAACACATCATGTTGAAAATGTTGTACTTTTGGAAAAACGATAACTGATTTATGAAAAAACTAATTGCATCGGCAGCCTTGCTCCTTATCGTGCTTTACAGTTTTACAGCCTGCGAAAAAGATGATATTTGCGCAGAAGGTACTCCCACTACTCCCAGCTTGGTGTTAGAGTTTTATGAAAATGAAAACCGTGAACAGCTAAGAAGCATAACTAATTTAAGGTTATATGCAGAAGGTGTTAACGATACCCTGCCTGTAGCGGGACAGCCTGTAACATTTGATAGGATAGCCATTCCGCTAAAAACAGATGCACAAACAACCAGATGGTTTTTACAGTACAGTATTCCAAATACTAATATTGTAAATACAGATATACTTACCTTTAATTACACCAGCCAACAAATATATGTATCCAGGGCTTGTGGCTATAAATCAGTTTTTTACCTTAATCCTGAAAACGATGCCTTGCCCGGCGTAGTCCTTAGTGATGAAGGTGCTAATAACTTTTGGATAGCAGACTACAGCATAGAGCAACCTAATATTGAAGATGAAAATGAAGCACATATTAAAATATACTTTTAGCATTTCACTGTTACTGGCATCATTATCTGCTTCATCACAACAATTAAGCGATTCTGTATCCACCCCTTTAAAACCTGTAAAATCTGAGCGTTATGGGCTGCGTGTAGGTGCTGACCTTTACAGGCTTGCAAGGACTTTTTATGATGATAATTACAGGGGTATAGAAATTACTGCTGATTACAGGTACAACAAAAAGTTTTTTTTAGCAGGTGAATTAGGAAATGTAGATATAACCGTAGATGATGAGCAGTTAAATTTTACAACAAGCGGCAGTTATTTTAAAGTAGGTTTTGATTATAATGCCTATGAAAACTGGCTTAATATGGAAAATATGATATTTATAGGTATGCGCTATGGAGTAGCCAGCTTCAGCCAAAACCTTAACTCATACCGAATATATGATACTTCGTCATATTTTGAGGAAGTCATAGTACCTACCGACCAGCAGTTCAGTGGGCTTTCAGCTCATTGGGTAGAAGTTGTAGGAGGAGTTAAAGCAGAATTGTTTAATAACTTCTTTCTTGGTTTTACAGTAAGGCTCAAAAACCTTGTCGCAAATAAAAAGCCCGATAATTTTGACAATCTGTATATACCGGGCTTTAACAGAACTTATGATGGCAATTTTGGTGTAGGTTTTAATTATACACTTTCCTATTTTATACCACTATATAAAAAGGAAAAATAGCTGATTTTACTCCGCCACTTATTTTTTATTTAAAGATTAAACGCCTTTTACTTTAATAAGCTTACGCTAAAGGCAATCATCTATATCAATTAAATATATTTTCGGTATTAGCACCAGCATCATTACCTAAATATAAACCATAACTCTTTACAAATCCAGTGCTTTAAATAGTAATTGTTTTGATAAACTTACTAAATATATAAGCTGATTTTTATAATAGCCTGGTTTTATAATAATTAAATACAAAGTTACTTATAAAATATTAAATTATACACTATTATTAAATTGCCGTTTTATAGTTAATAGCTGAGATAGTTTTAATCAAAGCATAGGTGATATTAAAAAACCCCAGTTATATAACTGGGGTTTTTTAATATCATTTTATTTCTATCTCTTATCTCTTGAGCGAGAAGTGCGCTTTAAACTCCCTTGTCACGCCGTTCTCCTGGTAGGTTACGGTAAACCAGTAGTCGGTAGCCGGTACCGGCACCCCGTTAAAGGTTCCGTCCCACCCCTGGCTGTCCTCACTCGCGCTTAGCTGCTTCATCAGCTTGCCGTAGCGGTCAAAGATGTAGATCCTCGCACTCGAG
>JBQGDD010000261.1:0-4185 GCA_052038845.1 Dyadobacter sp.
CTGCTGGCAAGATTTACGTTTGCATTAAAGTTTTCCATAGACCCTTTAAATGCAGCTTTTGCAGCAATGCTTGCAGGCAGTTTTATATTAGCAGGTATTGTACCTGCGGGTACCAAACTATTAATATCTTTTGCTGTTGTGCGCAGTTCTCTTACAGTAAGGTCTAAATATGCATTTTCTGCATCAGGCAGCCCGGTAACCCTTCCGCTGGCAGTCAGGGTGGTTGAACCAATACCTCTTATATCAAGGTTGGCAATGCGTAAGTCATTTACTTTACCCTCTACATGGCTGTTAATATAAAGTATGCCATTGGGGTTGTCCTTAAACGGATTAGTGTCAGTAAGCGTTGGCACAAATAACAATATGTCTTTAAAACCTATCTGGCTGCCGTTAATATCAGCATCAACAGATAATTCTCCAATATTTTCACTAACAGATTCTAATGACGGATAGCCAACAATAATTTTTTCTTTAATTAAAGTTTGGGGCGTTTCAAGATAAAGTTCTTTCAGTTCAGCTCCATTTGGCTTGTAAGCAAAATCTGTACGGAATTCTTTAATACTGAGCCCACTTTTATCATTAATAGTAAAGTTTTTTATGTTACCCTCAATATTTTCGTGACCGTAATCAAAATCCTCAGCCTCAAGATTAAAGTTAGTAATATCAAGGTGCATATAATCAATACCTTTTGCAACAGGCGGGCTGTTCATATCATCAAACTTAAAGGCAACATCTTTTATGTCAGTATTATTCAGCTTAAACTTCCACTGTGCTGATGCTACTTCAGGCGATTCTTCTGGTAGCGACTCCTGTACCTGTTTTTCGTGTTTGCCAAATACAAGATTGCCTTTTAGGTTATTCAATTCAAGTTTATCAAGGGCAATAAGCTGGGTTTTAAGGTCAATTTCATTTACCTCAACAAGTAACTTTCCAAGTACAAGCCCTGTATCAAGAAGGCTCCCTTCATTATCATAAGCAATATCAATATTTGATAGTTCAATTTTCCCGAGTTTAAGTTTGAGGTCCGGTTGAGAGCTTGCTTCTTCTGCCGCTTCCTGTGTGCCCTGGGCTATATCTTCTATAGCTCCCTGTTTTAATTTTACCTTTAGTCCGTCAAGGTTAATATTGGGGATATTAAACTCCATTTCATCAAGGTCAAAAGTTCTGAAACGGGTATCAAAATGGTTTATGCTTGCTTCAAGGTCATTTTTAGATATGGCATCATCAAATTTTACGCGTATCCTGTCAAGGTTTATTTTATTGACAGAAATTTTCATTGACGATGTAGTGTCTTTTGGCTTTGGGTTTTCAGAAGCAAAAGCATCGATAATGTAGTCAAAGTTAAAGACAGAATCTTTATCGCGTACAATATTAGCTGTGATGCCCTGCAAATCAACAGAATTTATTTCAACTTCGCTGCTTAACAGTTTAAAAAGGCTGATATCTACTGCCAGTTTTTCTCCTGCTATAAGAGTGTCGCCCTGCTGTGTTTCAAAGTAAACCCCTTCAACAATAATCTTTTTAGGCAGCCCTATTTCTATCCTGTCAATGTTTACATTAGTGCCTATTTTACCTTCTAAGTAACTTACAGCCTTATCTTTAACTATGTTTTGTATGTATGGAACCTGTAGTAACAACACTATAAGTAGAAACAGCCCTATAATAGAGCCTATTATCCATAAAAGTACTTTTAAACTCTTCCGTAAATATTTCCTGACCTTTGTATTCATAATATTTTTTAAAAATAGATATAATTATTACAGGCATAGTTTAAAATTTTCCTAAAAAATCTTACAACTTTTTTCAGAGCGCATAGATGATACTCATTATCACCTCCTGTAATAAACGCCTTATAGATTTACAAGCGCCAAATTTATTGCTTTATATGGTAACAGGCTTGATAAATACTGTTCTGTAGAGCAATTTTATATTTACTAACTTTGTAGTTTACTACTTTGCTATGAAACTCGCTATAAAAAATATGGTTTGCCCACGCTGCATTGCAGCGGTACAGCAGTTGCTGGATGCACTGGATTTTAATCCTGTTGATGTTCAGCTTGGCGAAGCAACAATAAAAAAAGAACTTACCCAAAAAGAAACACTACTTTTAAAAGAAAAGCTGAACGAATTAGGCTTTGAATTGCTGGAAGACAGCAAGATCCAGCTTACAGAGAAGATAAAAGCAATTATAATTAACCATATCCACCATCTCGAAGAGGGATATGTGCTGTTTTCTGAACTGTTATCAAAGGAAATTCACAAAGACTACTCGGCAATAAGTAAACTCTTTTCCGCTACAGAAGGCATTACCATAGAGCAATTTATAATTTTACAAAAGATTGAAAAAGTAAAAGAACTGCTACAGTACAACCAAATGACCCTTAGCGAAATTGCCCATAAAATGGGCTATAGCAGTGTGGCACACCTTTCTGCCCAATTCAGGAAAACTACGGGCATTACACCTTCTGTATACAGAACTCAGGGGGGTACATCCCGTAAGTCACTGGATGATGTTGCCAAAACTCTGTAAACCCTTTCCTTAATTGTATAATCTCTTTTATAACCAATACCCGAACTTTGCTGTAGTAAATTACTATTACTATGGCAGATAAAAATATTACCTATTATATTCCGCTTTTGCATGTTGAAAGTGAGCATTGCGCCATGATTGTAAGTAAAGGTCTTGATGAAGTTGATGCAATACAATCGCACAGCGTAGAACTAAACAACAACCGGGTGGTTATCCATACAGATGATGTCCTCACTGCATTACCGCAAGCCGTACACAAAATACGAGATTTGGGTTATGATGTGGCAACAGTAAAAAAAATATACCCGGTGCTCAATATGAGCTGTGCCTCCTGTGCAGCCTCAAGCCAGGATGTATTGCAAATGCAGCCGGGGGTGGTTAGTGCATCGGTAAATTATGCTAACGGTAATGGCACTATAGAGTTTATCCCTACCATTACAGATTCTCAAAAACTTAAAACATCATTACAGTCTGTTGGGTATGACCTTTTAATTGATGAAACTGAAAGCGGAGGAGAAACCCTTGAGGAACTACAACAGCAAAATTACAGGCAACTGAAAAGGAAAACACTATGGTCTGTTATTCTCTCTTTACCCTTGGTAATAATCGGAATGACACCTACACTTATGGATAAGCCTTATGCTAATTATATAATGTGGGCTTTGGCTACTCCGGTAGTTTTATATTTTGGCAGGCAGTTTTTTACAGGCGCTTACAGGCAGGCAAAGCACCGTTCAGCTAATATGGATACATTAGTAGCGTTAAGTACAGGTACAGCCTATGTGTTTAGTGTTTTTAATACACTGTTTCCACAATTTTGGCATAACAGGGGGCTGCATGCTCATGTATATTTTGAGGCTGCCGCTGTGGTAATAACTTTTATACTGCTTGGTAAACTGCTTGAAGAAAAAGCCAAAGGCAATACTTCATCAGCTATAAAAAGCCTTATGGGGCTACAGCCAAAAACCGTAACTGTAATTAAGGAGAGCGGAGAGCAGATACAAACCCCTATTGCCGAAGTTCAGCAAGACGATATAATTTTAGTTAAACCCGGAGAGAAAATAGCCGTTGACGGCGTGGTTACGTCTGGCAGTTCTTATATAGATGAGAGTATGATAACCGGGGAGCCTGTTGCTGTAAGTAAATCTGAAAATGATAAAGTTTTTGCAGGGACTATTAATCAAAAGGGAAGCCTGCAATTTAAAGCTGAAAAAGTGGGTAGTGAAACCCTGCTTTCCCAAATTATAAAAACCGTACAGGATGCACAGGGCAGTAAAGCCCCGGTACAAAGGCTTGTAGATAAAATAGCGGGCATTTTTGTGCCTGTGGTTATAGCAATTGCTGTACTTACCCTTATTATTTGGATTGTATTAGATGCCGATAATGGCTTTACGCATGGGTTACTGGCTATGATAACCGTATTGGTAATTGCATGCCCCTGTGCTTTGGGGCTTGCTACTCCTACTGCTATTATGGTAGGGGTAGGCAAGGGGGCGCAAAATGGTATTTTAATTAAAGATGCCCAAAGCCTGGAAACAGCTAAAAAAATAAATGCCATAATTTTAGATAAAACGGGAACTATTACAGCGGGTAAACCCAATGTTACTGCTATTAAATGGTTTGGTAATGAAACGGATGAAAGACATAATATTCTT
>JBQGDD010000262.1:0-2120 GCA_052038845.1 Dyadobacter sp.
ACAAAGATCTGTTGTTGCTGGTGAGATATATTGTGGTGGCAATACCGAGTTGAGAGGCCGGATAACAGGTACTGTATATACCCGCCATTTTGTAACTAATGAAGGGGGGACTAGTTTTATTAACCACCTTTATAATGCAACTATTAGTAATAACCTGCCTGATGCCTATGGCGGGGTGCTTTTCGAAAATGCACCAAAAACTGTGATGAAATGGCTCTATTAAAAAAATTAAAGTCTGCAACACTCATTGAAGCCCTGGTCGCTACTATAATCATTATCATCATATTTATGATATCCAGCCTTATACTCAATAACCTGCTGGCTACCTCTTTTTCTAAGAATACCCATGGGGTGGAAAACAGGATACATGAAATTATTTACAGTTTCGATAACAATAAATTTAAGCTGCCTTATAACGAAGAGTATGAACAGTGGGATATTGAAGTTTTTTCCGAAGGGAATGAAAATATACCCCTGCTGTTTTGTAGGGCAGTACATAAGGACAGTAAAAGAGAAGTAATTAAAATCAGCTATTATGAAAGGCGTTAAAGTTAAGTCATTTACCCTTCCTGAAATGCTTGTCGTGATGATTATCACAGTCATTGTTGCAGGTATTGCCTTCAGTGTGCTTACCCTGGTCCAGCAGCAGCTCCGTTCTATAGAAACTAATTTCCAAAAAGCAACAACCCTTTCACTCATAGAGCAACGCCTGTGGCAGGACTTCAATACCCATAATAAGATAATTTACTCACGCGAGGAACTACTGCTCATTTCTGACCTTGACAGTATAAGATATAACTTCCATGACAAATATACATTACGGGAGAGTGATACTATAATGGCTGAAATATTCATTGATAAAGCATATTATATGGGCGAAATAGTATTTTCAGGTTTTGTAGATGCTGTTCATTTATCTGCCCAAAAAGAAGTACCGGGTTATTCTATATTTATATCAAAGGCAAACGATGCCACTAATATCATGAACAGTAATGGCTTTTAAATTAGATAATATACCGGGAAATACAGGCAATAAGAAAAAGGGAAGTGAAATTGACCGCCTGCTTAAAAAAGAAATTACTCTTTTTGGAAATGGTTTCTCCAATAAAAAAAAGCAGGTATTCTACCTTGAGCTGAGCGTATTGCTCAAAGCAGGTATCACGCTAAAAGAGGCGCTTACACTTATTAAAGAATCTTTTAAGAAACATGCTGAAAAGGATATGCTTAACACTATCCTTGAACAAGTGATTAACGGGAAGCCATTTTCCGATGCATTGTTTGAATCGGGTAAATTTACAGAGTATGAATATTATTCTGTAAAAATTGGTGAAGAAACTGGTACAACAGCCCGTATATGCAGGGAACTGGGGCAGTTTTTTGAGCGTAAAAATGAGCAGAAAAGGGTTATTGTTGCCGCCTTAACCTACCCGTTTATTGTTTTTTCTACAGCTGTTTTGGTAGTTATATTTATGCTTACATATGTAGTCCCTATGTTCGAAGATATTTTTAGGCAGAATAACCTTGAACTCCCTGCCCTTACCCGTATGATTATGAGAGCATCATCATTTGCAACGACGCATGGTTTTCTGTTTGTATTGTTTTTAGTAACCCTTATTATCCTTGGGAGCCTGTTTAAGAATAATCCTGCCTTTAAAAAGGCAAGGCATTACTCAATGTTAAAGATACCTGTAATGGGGTCTTTTATAAGTAAAATTTACTTAGCACAATTTACCCAGGCTGTAGCCCTTCTGACAGCATCAAAAGTGCCATTGCTAAGCAGTATACAAATGGTAGGCAGGATGATACAGTTTGTCCCCCTCCAGGAAGAATTGGCAGGCATTGAAAAGAATATCATGAAAGGCAGCAGCTTTAGTAAAAGCCTGCAGGGCAGTAAAATATTTAATAACAGGATTATCTCGCTGGTAAAAGTAGCGGAAGAAACTAACCAGACCGAATATGTTTTCCATCAGCTTAATGAGCAATACAGCCAGGAAGTATTACAGCAGTCTAAAACAATATCCACTGTTTTAGAGCCTGTCATTATTTTGTTTGTTGGTGGTATTGTTGCCGTGCTGCTTATTGCAATGTACCTGCCGATGTTCCAACTCAGCAGTGCTATT
>JBQGDD010000263.1:0-2023 GCA_052038845.1 Dyadobacter sp.
ATGCCTTATTACTCTTCTCTGAAAGAAAACGTATAACCTCTGTAGAACGCTTGGCTAAAGGTTTTCCACTTAGCCCTCCCATTTCATTTTTATCTGCCGATACTAATCCCTCTCTGGAAATAGTTGTATTGGTAGCTATGACACCTGCAATGCCTGTCACTCTTACAATATCTATTATATCCAGCAACTGTTCATCAGTAAGGTCGGGGGCTATTTTTAAAAGTATTGGTTTTGCTTTTGGGGTTGCTGCATTTTTATTCTGCAATGCCTGCAAAAGCCTTGTTAAGGGTTCTTTATCCTGTAACTCCCTTAAGTTTGGGGTATTTGGAGAGCTTACATTAACTACAAAATAGTCAACATAATCATATAGCGCATCAAAGCAAATTTCATAATCGCTAACAGCATCTTCATTAGGAGTTACTTTATTTTTGCCAATATTTCCGCCTATCAGCACATGCCCTTTGCCTCTTGGGTTACTTTTTAGCCTTTCTACAGCCTCCTGAACACCACCGTTGTTAAAGCCCATTCGGTTTATAATACCGCTGTCTTCCCTCAACCTGAAAAGTCTTTTTTTAGGGTTTCCTTCCTGTGGCTTGGGGGTTAGTGTACCAATTTCTATAAAGCCAAAACCGCAGTTGGCGAGCTCTTTATATAGTTTTGCATCTTTATCAAGCCCTGCTGCCAACCCTACCGGATTAGTGAACTTTAAACCGAAAACTTCGCGTTCGAGTTGTTTATCAGTCACTTTGTACATTGACCGGAACAAAGAAGAAACACCGGGGATTTTATTTAAAAAGCGTAGAGAGTCAAAAGTAAAGTAGTGTACTTTTTCGGGGTCAAACCTAAAAAGCAGTGGCCTGATTATTGATTTATACATAATTGTTGTGTTGTGGATGCAAAAATAGAAAATTATACCCACTTAAATACGCAACATTTATATTTACGTTAATACTAAATAATACAATAATTAGGTATCTTTAAAAATTACAGCAATCACAAATAAAGCTGTTGTTATAACTTACAAAATTTAATGCTATAAATATGAAAAAGAACGTAATACTATTATTTTTAATAGGCTTTTTATGGAGCTGTTCTTCAAGTGATGACAGAAGTCAATATGATAATAATATAGCTTTAGAGCTGGCTAACGTTGCTTATGGAACTGATGAACGACAGGTTATGGACGTGTACCTGCCTGCCGGAAGGGATGAAGATACTAAAGTTATTATATTAGTACACGGTGGCGCATGGGTAGGTGGGAGTAAAGAAGATTTTGCTTATGCTGTGCCTGTAATTCGCTCTCAATTTGCTGATTATGCCATTGTAAACATTAACTATAGGCTGGCAACGCCCGAAAGCCCTGCCTACCCTAAACAGATTAATGATATTAAAGATGTTATTCAGCACTTAGAGAGTAACGGTTACAATATTTCTGATGATTATGCTTTTATAGGCGCAAGTGCAGGAGCGCACCTGGCGATGCTTTACAGCTATGCTTTTGATACTGATGGCGATGTAAAAGCGGTGTGCAACATTGTAGGCCCGGCAGATTTTACCGACCCGGCTTATACTTCTAATCCGCTATATAATTATGCTGCTATAAACCTAACAGGTAGCAATAATCCATCGCAGAGTTTAATTGAAGAAGTAAGCCCCATAACACACATTACTTCTCAATCTCCACCTACTATAATGTTTTATGGCGGACAGGATCCGTTAATACCATCATCGCAGGGGCCTTTGCTTAGAGATGCTTTAACTGAAGCTAATGTATATAACGAATTTAATTTTTATCCAGATGGAGGGCATGGCGACTGGAATCAAACCATTATGGCAGAAGTATTTACTAAAATGACTACCTTCTTGCAGGAGCAATTGTAATAATTGCTTATATTTGGTTTATGCACAAAAAACTGCAAATTGCAATACCCAAACCCTGCCATGAAAACTGGCAGGACATGACCCCTACCCAAAAGGGACGTTTTTGCGCTTCGTGCCAAAAAGAAGTGCATGATTTTACAAA
>JBQGDD010000264.1:0-1617 GCA_052038845.1 Dyadobacter sp.
GGTTTTTATTATAGATAAGAAAATACTGAAAGGTTGCGTAATAATCTAAAACATCGTAATTGTGACAATTCACTTGTAAATAAAGGCACTACAACTACTATACATGCATAATATTTTTTATATTTACTATATTATAAAAATAAAACAGTATGGATTTCTCTGCAAAAATGCTTCGGGATGATGCATTAAAAGATAAGGTTATTGTAGTAACAGGTGGCGGCAGCGGACTGGGCAGGTCTATGACAAAATATTTTATGGAGCTTGGGGCTAAAGTTGCCATTACATCGCGCGATATAGAAAAACTTAAAGCTACTGCAAAAGAGCTTGAAGAAGAAACAGGCGGCAAATGCCATCCCGTTCAGTGTGATGTGCGCCATTATACAGAAGTAAAAGATATGCTGACAGATGTAATTAACACCTACGGCCGTGCAGATGTACTGCTTAACAACGCTGCCGGTAATTTTATATCACCTACAGAGAGGTTATCAGCAAACGCTTTTGATACAGTAATTGATATTGTTTTAAAAGGTTCTAAAAACTGCACCCTTGCCTTTGGCAAGCACTGGATTGACAGCAAGCAGGAAAAAGCCACTGTTTTAAATATAGTTACTACCTATGCCTGGACAGGTTCTGCTTATGTAGTACCCAGTGCAACAGCAAAAGCCGGCGTACTTGCCATGACGCGAAGCCTTGCAGTAGAATGGGCAAAATATGGCATACGCTCTAATGCCATAGCACCAGGCCCCTTCCCTACCAAAGGCGCATGGGACAGGCTTTTGCCCGGCGACCTGAAAGAAAAATTTGACCTTGCCAAAAAAGTACCCCTTAAGCGCGTGGGCGACCATCAGGAACTGGCAAACCTGGCAGCTTACCTGGTATCTGATTTTTCTGCTTATGTTAATGGCGAAGTAATAACCATAGATGGAGGCGAATGGCTTAAAGGAGCCGGACAGTTTAATTTACTGGAAGCAGTGCCAGATGAAATGTGGGATATGCTTGAAGAAATGATTAAAGCCAAAAAGAAAAAATAAAATAGTAATAATCAAAATGTTAGAAAGCGGCAGAAAATTTCTGCTGCTTTTTTTTGTTTTATTTAGACTTAATATAAATAAAATAGTATATTTGTCACGCTTAATTATTTTTAATAAATCTAAATAAAACAAATATTGAAATGAAAAAACTTTTACTTTCAGCATCATTATTGGCTGTTGCCCTTGGCTATTCACAGGAAGATTATACAAGTGTAACTATACCATTACAGCCAGGATATACTAACCAGGTATATTTTGATTTTTCTACAGAAAACCAAACTCCTGTTAGCGTAAACTCATGGGATCTTGCCCTTTTAAGAACATCTGCAATGTCTATGGGCATCCGCATCAATGACAGCCGTGGTACAAGGGTATTTGAGGCTTCCAATAACATAAACGACTGGGCTGCTGTTAATGTAGCTCAGGAATCTGAGTGGACTGAACTATATAACTCTGAAACCGAATGGGAAACAGGTGCTTTTGATAATGGTTCAGCCACGTATGGTTTTGGTGAATATAATCCTGGCAACCACCATGTTACAGGCAGTGTTATTTTTGTACTGAAATATACTGATAACACCTATAA
>JBQGDD010000265.1:0-9015 GCA_052038845.1 Dyadobacter sp.
ATTTTTTCTAGATTTATTATTTAAATATTGTATTAAAGATAAAAGAACAATTCTTTGAATGCCACTACCTTTTGACTCAAGCTCTCGATCTTTTGAATCAGAGAGAGTAAATCGAATCATGTTTGAAATAGCCTCGCGTAAAAAGTTGTATTCTGGAAATATGATTTTTAATTTCCAATCTTCAGAGTCAATACTTTCTACGCTCTGAAAAAGATCTTTAAATATTCCAGTTAAATCATCTTCAATCCTTTTAACAACTTCCTTTGATTTATTTATAAACTCTTCAAGTTTGTCAAGTGATTCTTGCTGAGCAACCCCTCTTCTTCTATCAAGTGCTATTGGCAAGATCTCGTCATTTACTATTTGAGAAATCAAATTGGGTATATTTATATTACTAGCTTCAATAAAAAAAACTGAGAAGTTTTTTTGTAAAAAGTCTCGAATCTCATCTTCACTTAAAGCTGTAGCGTTTTTAAAGCCGCTTATTTGTAAAGAATTTAAACCTCCTTTCTTTGTATAGATCTGTGTTATTTTAAAGACATCTTTAGAATTCAATTCTATAATTTTCATTTTTAGAGTAGTTTTGAACCCTGCTCCTCTAGTGCCTTCAACGATATGAAATGGAATGTCATTCAATGGATCAAAAGATTCTGATGTTGGATTAAAAAACAATTTTAAAGCCCTTAAAAAGTTTGTTTTCCCAACATTATTGGCTCCACATATAGTTATGAGTCCTTCTTTATTTGGTTTAATAGATAAACTCGAAATTGATCTATAATTATTAACACTGAATTCTTCTATATTGAACTTCATAAACTCTAATTGTAAGTTTACAATATTATGGATTATTAATGATAATTTAACTTTTATATTAAAAAACCTGTGGCTCTCACCACAGGTTTATCTCAATTCTCAAATCTAATATCTACGATATAAGAGATTATTTTATCATTTCAAAGCTACGCTTTACAAAAGCTGTAAGCTCTTCGCCTTTTAACAAGTTTTGGCTTAGCTTGGCAAGGTCAAGTGCCTGTTTTACCAGTGCTTCACGTTGTGTTTGGTCTTCGGTGTTAAGTATGCTTCCGGTAAGCTCGTGGTTAGTGTTTACCACAAGGTTATACATATCGGGCATATTACCCATACCAAACATACCGCCACCGCCGCTCTGGCTCATCTCCTTCATTCGCCTCATAAACTCCGGCTGTGTAATACGGAAAGGTGCTGCGTTGCTGTCCATTGCCTCAAGCTGTACAGAATAAGTGGTTTTAGGTACAATTTCCTCCAGCGTGGTTTTTAGCTTTTCCTGCTCTTCTTCGCTTAGTTTAGAAATCTGCTCCTCATCTTTCTTAATCAGCTTATCAATTGGGTCGGCATCCACACGGGCAAACGTAAGGTTTTCGTTATCACCTTCCAGTTTCTGCATCAGGTGCGATACTATGGGGGAGTCTAATAACAGTACTTCATATCCTTTATCTTTAGCTTCGGCAATGTAGCTGTGCTGTGCATCTTTGTTAGAAGCATACAGCAGTACCAGCTTGCCGTCTTTATCAGTCTGCTTGTCTTTCAGGTTTTCCTTAAGTTCCTCAAGGGTGTAATATTTATCATCTACCGTTGGGTACAGTACAAACGAACCTGCTTTTTCGTAGAATTTAGGCTCGCTAAGCATACCATATTCCAGTACTATTTTAATATCGTTCCATTTCTTTTCGAAATCCTCACGGTTCTCTGTAAATAACGATTTTAGCTTATCGGCTACTTTACGGGTAATGTAGTTGGAAATTTTTTTAACCGCGCCATCTGCCTGTAAATAGGAGCGCGACACGTTAAGCGGAATATCCGGGCTGTCTATAACACCACGCAGCATGGTAAGGAATTCCGGTACAATGCCCTCTACATTATCGGTAACAAAAACCTGGTTTTGGTATAGCTGTATCTTATCTTTCTGTACCTGTAAGTCAGCCGACATTTTAGGGAAGTATAAAATACCGGTAAGGTTAAAAGGATAATCTACATTAAGGTGTATATTGAATAACGGCTCTTCAAACTGCATTGGGTGCAGCTCGCGGTAAAAGCTCTTGTAATCTTCTTCGTTAAGTTCGCTTGGCTGTTTTGTCCACGCCGGGTTAGGATTATTAATGATGTTATCAACTTCAATTTCCTCTGCTTTGTAATCTTCAGGAGCATCTTCCGGCTTAGGCAGCGTTTCTTTACGCATCCCGAATTTAATAGGCACAGGCATGAACTTGTTGTACTTCATCAGTAGTTCACGAATGCGGCTTTCTTCTAAAAACTCTGTAGAGTCTTCTGCAATGTGCAGTATAATTTCTGTACCTCTTTCTGTTTTGTCAGACGGTTCAATAGTAAATTCCGGGCTGCCGTCGCATATCCAGTGTACAGCAGGCTCATCTTTGTAGGATTTGGTGATAATCTCTACTTTCTCTGCCACCATAAAAGCAGAATAGAAACCAAGACCAAAGTGCCCAATAATACCTGAATCTTTGGCAGAGTCTTTATATTTTTCAAGAAATTCTTCTGCTCCGGAAAAGGCAACCTGGTTGATATATTTTTCAACCTCTTCGCCTGTCATACCAATACCCTGGTCGATGATGTGAAGTTTTTTACCTTCTTTATCAATCTTAACCTCTATTTTAGGGTTGCCATATTCTACATTAGCCTCACCTATGTTAGTAAGGTGTTTTAGCTTTAATGTAGCATCTGTAGCATTTGAAACCAGCTCACTTAAAAATATTTCGTGGTCACTGTATAGAAATTTTTTGATTAAGGGAAATATGTTCTCTACCGAAACATTAATTTTTCCTGTTGCCATTGTAATATCTTTTTTTAATGTTTGTCTGCTACTGGAACGTCAAATAAGATACCATTCCCATTCCTGTGACAAATTGACATTTACAGAAATCTGTATGACATGCCTTATAATGTTAAAGAAATAAGCTTTTAAGAAAAAATTAGCATGTTGGCAATACGCTCATACAGTACTCTGTAAAGCCTTACAGATTAATATTTTTAATGAAATGGCACCCTTATATGTTTTTGGTTTATGCTGTATTTCCTGTTAAAATATAATAATTTGATATAGGTGTAATAGGATATTGCTGTAATTTTATAATTCAATTACAAGCATTAAATACTAACTATAACCCGATTATTATGAAAAAATTTCTTTTTATGAGTGTGTTTGCTTTATTCTTAGGCGCATGTTCATCTCTTGATCACAAGTCGCAAGTTGGCTTAACCGGAAACTGGACAATTTCACAGGTAAGCTACGCTAATTCTGATTTCATTAAGGTAAATTCTTTTGACATTGCAGATTCAAAATGCTTTGAAGGCAGTACATGGCGGTTTGTTTCCAATAACAACAGCGGTAACATGATGCTGAACAAAACCGGATGCCCATCGTTTAGCAGTCCGATTGTATGGACTGTAACTAAAGAGGGTGCATTTACACTGAAAATTACCGAAGGCGAAAAAGGTAAAAGAGTAACGCAGGGATATATGCTGCAAATGAGAAACCAGAGTGAAAGCTCTTTTCAGCTTGTAGATAATGTATCTATTGGCGGTAAAAATGTGGAAGTGGTGTACCAGTTCCAAAAAAACTAATTTAAATAAACATCAAAAATAGGATAATCATGAAGAATTTAAAAACGTATATGTTGGCATTAACAGTTGTGCTGGGCATTGGCCTTTCATCCTGTGATGCAGTAAGAAATACAAATAATACACAGAGAGGTGTTGCAGTAGGCGCTGCCTCAGGTGCTGTTATTGGTGGTGTATTAGGTAATAATGTAGGTAAAGGCGGCAACACTGCAATGGGTGCCATTATAGGTGGTGCAGTTGGTGGTACTGTTGGTGGGGTTATAGGTAACCGTATGGATAAACAAAAGCAAAAAATTGATGAGGTATTACCCGGAGCTGATGTGGAAAGAGTTGGTGAAGGTATAAAGCTAACATTAAATGAAAATGCTGTACGTTTTGATACTAATAAATCTACACTTACTGCTGCAGCAAGACAAAATCTTGATAAACTGGTAGCGGTATTTAACGAGTATCCAGATACCGATATCCAAATATATGGCTATACAGACAACACCGGAAGGGTTGAATATAACCTTAAACTTTCAGAAGAAAGAGCACAGTCTGTAAGAAGCTATTTAGTAAGTAAAGGGCTTAGTACAGGCAGATTTAATACAATTGGGCGTGGCATAGAAGATCCTATTGCTACGAATGATACGCCAGAGGGCAGAAGCCAGAACAGGCGTGTTGAATTTGCCATTACAGCAAATGAGAAAATGATACAGGATGCAGAAAGAGAAGTGAAGCAATAATATACCGAAAGCGGTATTTTGTAAGGGTTGCCTTTTTACAGGCAACCCTTTTTATTTTTAAGGGAAGTCAACCCTATTTTTATTTTTGCCAAAGTAAAAAGTTACACCTGCTGAAAGGGTGAACATATTACCGGTAAATGAATTGCCAGCCGGAGAATTATTAGGATAATTTCCATCGAAATTGTAATGCTGGGTAAAGTTAAAAATGTAAGAAGCATCTATAGTAAATGCAAATGACTGGCTTATCCAAACCTGCGGTGTGATACCCACAATTACATTACCAATATTATCTGTACCACCCCTTTGTACAGACTGTAGAGCAGTATAGCCCATACCTCCGTGCAACAGTGTATTAAAATAACCATCGGAAAACTCTCCGAATTTTAATTTTCTTCCTAAATTATAAACACCCTGTATAGAAATTCTGTGAGAGTCTGTACCAATTTCAGGGTTACTGCCTGTTCGGAACTGGTCATAACCATAATCAAACTTAACACCCCAAAAATCATTTATCATATACCTGAATGCCCCACCAGCATGAGAAAATCCTGAAATACCATCGGCGCTGTTAAAGCCATATTCGGCCTCTATAGAGTATTGGTCGTTTTTTTGTGCAGAAATAACTAGTGCACTTAGTAATGTAATTAATGTGAATATTCTTTTCATTTTAAAATTTTTTGTAAAGATATTGCTATGCCTTCATTATTCAATATTTAAATAAAAAAAAATCTACTTCAGGAAAAAACCATGCATTGTTTTTTTACGTATATATTGTCAGGACAGGGAACTAATTGCTATGAAGATATAAATTATCTATAATAGAGTTTGTTTATTTATTGGTTAGGTTGGTAAGGGCATTTCTTTTCAGATGTGCCCTTATTATTTTGTTAAGCACTCCTGTATATATCTGCTAAATGAATACTTTTGCATAAATTTTTTCAGGCAATGCTGGCAGTAAAAAATATATCGTTTGGCTATACAGACGAAACGATATTACACAATCTTTCTTTCACAGTTAAAAAAGGACAAAATATAGCGGTACTCGGCGAAAGCGGATGCGGCAAAAGCACACTTTTAAAAGTACTTTACGGGCTTTATGATTTAGATGCAGGGGAAATTACCTATAAAGGCGAACCTGTTTTAGGGCCAAAGCAAAACCTTATTCCCGGTATGCCTTATATGAAATACCTTGCACAGGATTTTGACCTGATGCCCTATACTACAGCAGCCGAAAATGTGGGCAGTTTCCTGTCTAATTTTTATCCTGAAGAAAAACAGCAACGTATACACGACCTGTTAGGAATAGTTGAAATGCAGGATTTTGCCAATGTAAAAGCACAATACCTTAGCGGGGGGCAGCAGCAGCGTATAGCGCTGGCAAAAGCACTTGCTCTGGAGCCGGAAGTTCTGTTACTTGATGAGCCTTTTAGCCACATAGATAATTTCAGGAAAAACGCGCTGAGGCGTAACCTCTTTGCCTACTTAAAACAAAAGGGTGTTACCTGTATTGTAGCTACCCATGACAGTACAGATGCACTCTCTTTTGCAGATGAAACCATAGTGATAAAAAGCGGGCACATGATAGATAAAGCCTCTTCTAAAGAAATATACTATAACCCTAAAGATAAATATACAGCCTCACTGTTTGGCGAGGTTAATGAAATAAAACTGGAACTGCTTACACTTACCCAAAAAACAGATGAAACAGTACTTATATATCCGCATCAGTTAAAAATAGCAGAAGACGGGCCTTTAAAGGTTGTTGTAAAACAGTGTTATTTTAAAGGTAACCGCTATCTGGTAAAATCAGCTTTAGGCAGGCAGGTTTTGTTTTTTGACCATTATGAGCCAATTCCTTCTGATACAGAGGTAAGCCTCGCTGTTAACAGAAATGCTTTTGGTTAATTTTTTAACAGAACTTACAAACATTTCAATAAAATGATTTAAATTTAAAGAATGCTTATTTTTCGGCAATCAATTTTATTAAAATAATATTCAATGTATAATTCAAGAATTTCAGGACTCGGTTATTATGTGCCGGAAAATGTAGTGACAAATGATGCGTTATCCAAACTTATGGATACCAATGATGCATGGATACAGGAACGCACAGGTATAAAGGAAAGAAGGCACGTAGTTAAAGGAGATGGCGATACCACCACTACAATGGGGGTAAAGGCAGCAAAAATTGCTATAGAACGCTCCGGGTTAGATAAAGAAGATATAGACTTTATAATATTTGCCACACTAAGCCCTGATTATTATTTCCCTGGGCCGGGTGTATTAGTACAACGCGATTTGGGAATGAAACGGACTGTAGGCGCGCTTGATGTGCGCAACCAGTGCAGTGGTTTTATTTATGCGCTTTCTGTAGCCGACCAGTTCATTAAAACCGGCATGTATAAAAACATCCTTATAATAGGCTCTGAACTGCATTCTACAGGTTTGGATATGACTACACGGGGTAGGGCGGTATCTGTTATTTTTGGGGATGGTGCAGGGGCAGCGGTCTTAACCCGTGAGGAAGACAATACAAAAGGCATACTATCTACACACCTGCACTCCGAAGGGCAACATGCCGAAGAACTTTCGTTAATTGCACCGGGTATGGGTAAACGCTGGGTTACTGATATTATAGCAGATAATGATCCTGATGATGAGAGCTATTTCCCTTACATGAACGGGCAGTTTGTATTTAAAAACGCGGTAGTGCGCTTTAGCGAAGTGATAATGGAAGGGCTTAAAAAGAATAATCTTGAAGTAGCAGATATTGATATGTTGATACCGCATCAGGCAAATCTCAGGATTTCGCAGTTTATCCAGCAAAAATTTGGCATGAGTGATGATAAGGTGTATAACAACATAATGCGTTATGGCAATACAACAGCGGCATCGGTGCCTATAGCTCTTACCGAAGCCTGGGAGGAAGGTAAAATAAAAGCAGGAGATACTGTTGTGCTTGCTGCTTTTGGCAGTGGCTTTACCTGGGGCAGCGCCGTTATAAAATGGTAACTCAGTAAGTTAAGTATTCAAATTTTTAATATTATAAAAGCTATTCTTTACAGAGTAGCTTTTTTTATTGAAAACCGGATATAAAAAAAGCACCCTCCGAAATATATGTTTCGGAGGGTGCAACTAACTACTAAACCTAAACTATGAAAAATTGGTATTGTATATATTGTTGTGGTTAAAACATTCCGCCACTTGTCTGCTTAGTATTGTCATCACGCTGCTTGCGCTGCATTGCCCTGTTTTTTCCGCCTCCAAAAAGGTAATTAATACCCAGGTAAACGGTACGGCTTTCCCACCTGAACTCTCCCTGCTGCGGGAACGGGTTTGTAGCATCAAAGGCGTAGCGCATAGTGTTGAACATATCATTAAATCGAACGCTTACAGACATTTTATTATCCAGTAAAGAGTATCTAGCCCCAGAATCTATCTTGTACATATCCCGGCTGTTGTTCTGTATTCCGTCAACCGGGCCCCTGTAAAACCCGAACAGTAAAAAGCTAAGCCTGTCATTTACTTTAAAGTTACTGTTAAGCCTTGCATTAAAGGCGTTGGCATCTATTTCTTTTATAACAGACTCATACTGGTCTGTTGTTCCTGGTACTACAACAGATACCAGACCTCTTTGAGAAATACTCGAAAAATCTATTGCCGGCTGTATGTTCCACCATTTTGTAATTTTATAGTTGGCAGAAACTTCAAATCCATAAGATGAGTTTCTGTCAAAATTGGCAAAGCTCATTATCTGGTCCTGCGTGTTTTCTGTAGTTTCATCAGGATATAATACCCTGCTTATTTCATCATTAATTATTCTGTAAAATACACCAGCGGTTACAGATGAGCCTTGGCCGAGCATTTTAGTATAGTTCAGTTCAACTGAATTAGTAAACTGTGGTAAAAGGAAAGGATTTCCTAATGATGTTATTAACGGGGTAGCAAATTCCCTTACAGGTTTAGTCTGTTGTATGCTTGGCCTGTCAACCCTGCGGCTGTAGCTAAGCTGCAGCATATTGTTTTGGTTAACATTATATGTAAGGTAAGCCGAAGGATATATTGTCATATAATCATCGTCAAAAGTAGTTTCGCCTCTGTTGAAGTTGGCTTTTACCTTATAGCTTTCAAAACGCGCCCCCAATTGGTAACTGAACTTTTCAAATTTTTGCCCAAACGTTGCATAAGCAGAATATATATCTACATCATAAGTGTAATTTGAGTTTTGCAGTGCGGGGTTGGTTACATTGGGGTTGGTGGTTGTATAATTGTTTTCGGTACGTATTACCCTTGCTTCAGCACCCAGCTCTAAAGTAGAGTTTTCTGTAAGCGGGTTTATATAGTCAAGGTTAAGCGTTGTGTTTTTCCCTGTGTCAACTATACGGTCGGCATAACTTATAAACTCATCGCCAGTTGTTGTATCAAAAATTGCATCCTGTGTGCCTTCGGTATCATTTATGTTTCCTTCAAAGTCCAGTGTGTGCCCTTCTTTATCAAACTTATGTTTGTAAGCAAGATTATATGTGTTGTTGCGGTTTCCGGTATTGTAAACGGCAAGCTGGCTGATGTTTGGAAATCCTGAACCGGCAGGGTAAAGTATATCGATACCCACATTGCCAAGCCCTTCAAAATAGTTTTGGTTGGTATAAACAGAAAGGGTGTTATTATCATT